>DASQYN010000514.1:0-10909 GCA_035639215.1 Burkholderiales bacterium | reverse complement strand
CTAGCGAGTCAGCGGAGCGACTGCGGCAGCCACAGGGCGAGCGAGGGGAAGAGCGTGAGCAGCGCGAGCAGCAGCAGGTCGGCGAAGATGAACGGCGCCACGCCGCGGTAGATGGTCCGGATCGGCACCTCCGGCGCCAAGCCGTGCAGCAGGAACACGATCACCCCGATCGGCGGGATGATCATGCCGAGCTCGATCACCACGACGTTGATCACCCCCCACCACACCGGGTCGTAGCCGAGCTTGACGATCACCGGCAGCACGAACGGCAGGGTGATCAGCATGGCGGAGATCTCGTCGAAGACGGCGCCCAGCACCAGGTAGCCGGCGAGCAGCAGGAAGATGATGGCGAGGGCGGGAAGCGGCAGGTTCTCGATCGCGAGCACCAGCGCTTCCGGAATCCTGGCGATGGTGATGAAGTACGTGAAGACGAAGGCGCCGATGAGGATGACGTACAGCATCGCCGTGGCGCTCGCCGATTCGCGCAGGCCGCGCACCAGGTTAGTCCAGGTCAGGCGGCCGCGGACGAGCGCGAAGACGAACGACAGGACCGCGGCGACCGAGGCCGCCTCGTTCACGGTGAAGATGCCGCTGTAGAGGCCGCCGAACACGCCGGCCATGAGCACGAGCACCGGCGCCGCCCGGCGCAGCGCCATCCACCGCTCGTGCCACTCGACGCGCGCCAGTACCGGCGCCGCCGCCGGGCGCAGCCGCACGACGACCGCGATCGCCGCGAGGTTCAGCGCGATGGCGAGCAGCGCCGGGACTACCGCCGCGAGGAAGAGATCGAAGATGAACGTCTTGCCGACGATGCAGTAGAGGATCATCACCACCGAGGGCGGAATCAGCGACTTCAGCGTGCCGCCGGCGGCGATCGTCCCGGTCGAGAAAGCCGGCGAATAGCCGCGCCTGAGCATCTCCGGAAGCGCCACCCGGGCGAAGGTCGCCGCGGTGGCGGTGGACGAGCCGCAGACCACGCCGAAAGCGGCGCAGCCGCCGATCGTCGCGTAGGCGAGCCCGCCGCGGCGATGGCCGAACAGCGCGGCCACCGCGTTGTAGATGTCGGTCGAGAAACCCGCGGTGGTGGCAAACGTGCCCATCAGGAGGAACAGCGGCACGGTCGCGAGGTCAACGTTGGAGAGCACGTTCGCCGGCTCGCTGGCGAGCACGGTGAGCGCCGGCCCCCAGCTCGACTGCAGCGCGAGCCCCACCACGCCGACCACGATCATCGCGAAGCCGATCGGCACCTGGAGCAGGATCAGCAGGAACAGCCCGGCGATGCCGGCCGCGCCGATGAGAAGCGGGCTCATCGCGCCGCGCGCGCGCACTCCTGGAACGCGACGATCGCCTGCACCGCCACCGTGCACCAGAGGATCGCGTCGACGCCGTACCAGAACGGCGCGATGGGAATCTGCAGCACGAAGGTCGTCTCGTGCGCGTGCGCCATCTTCGCGGCGTAGAGGCGGAACTGCCAGGCCATGGCAACGAGAGTGAGCAGCACGAGGATCGCCGCGGCCGCGTCGAGCGCGCGGCCGAAGCGGGCGCCGAGCTTGGCGCCCAAGCGGATGGTGATGTTGCCGCGCTCCAGCATCACGACCGGCAGGCAGCAGGCGATCGCCACGGCGATCGCCAGGCCGCCCAGGTCGCGCACCCCCTCGATCGGGCGGCTGGCCGCCCAGCGCAGCAGGCCGTCGAGCAACGTCATGGCGGCGAGCGCCATGAGCAGGACGAGTCCCACCACCGACAGGGCGCGCGTCGCGGTGAGCGTCGCGCGCTCGAGCGCCGAGAGCACCGGGCTACCTGCCGCCCGCGCGAACCTTGTCGATCTCGGCGGCGAGCGCCTGGTAGATCTCGGCGTGCCGCGGGCTCCTCGAGGTCCAGGCCTTGATCACCGGCTGGAACGCCGCCTCGGCGGCCTTCTGGTCGGCGGCGTCGGGGAACACCACCTCGCGCTTCGGGTCGCTCTGCAGGCGCTTCACGAGCGCGCTGTCGTACTCGAGCATGGAGTCGATGTAGAGCTTGTTGATGTAGTCCATGCCGTACTTGCGGATCGCGTCCTGGCCCGCCTTGGGCAGCCCCTCGAATACCTTGCGGTTCATCACCACCGCGAGCGGCACGATGCCAAGCCGGATGAAGTAATGGTGGCTGGTCACCCGGTCGAGGCCGAAGTCGTACAGCACCGCGGGCTGCGAGGTCGAGGCGTCGATGGTGCGGCGGCTGAGCGCCTCGGGCACCTCGGTGGGCGGCATGCCGACGGTGACCGCGCCGAGCGCCTTGAGCGACTCGATCTGGATGACGCCCGAGCCGCGCACGCGCTTGCCCTTCAGGTCCTTGATCGAGCGGATCGGATAGTTGGAGTGCAGGCTGAAGGGCGGCGTCGACCACATGGCGATCGGGTAATAGTCGCCGTAGTCCTTGATGACGCCGTTGCGCACCAGGTTGGTATAGACCTTCGTGCCTTCGGCCAGATCGTGGAACATCCCGGGCAGCTCGAGCACTTCCGAGTCCGGGAAGCGGCCCGGCGTGAACGGCGGGACGATGAAGCCGATGTCGGCCACGCCGTCGTTCACCATCTGCGCCTGCTGCTGCGGCGCGCGCCCGAGCGCGCCGTTCGGATAGAGCTCGATCTGGATCGCCCCGCCGGCGGCCTTGTTCACCGCCTCCACCCAGGGCTTCTTCACGGTGTTGTAGAGGCGCTCGCTGTCGGGCGAGAACACCGCGAACTTCAGCTTGACCGGCTCCGCGGCCGCCGCGAGCGGCAGGCAAAGGAGCACCGCGAGCATCGTCTTGCGCATTCGGATTTCCTCCTCGTCAGGACTGCTTGAGTTCGCGCTGCATCGTCCACTCGGCGATGTCGCGTCGGCGCGTGAACCACACGCCCTTGTGCTTCTTCGCGTAGGCGAGCATCTGCCGCACCATCGGGATCAGCGTCGGCCGCGCGCCCATGTGGGCGTGCAGCGTGAGCTCGCACCACTTCGGCACGCCCGCCAGCCCCTCGGCGTAGAGCTGGTCGAAGGTAGCCTTCCATCCCTGCCACATGAAGTCGGGCGGATTGCGCGCGGTGGCCCACATCCACAGGTCGTTGTGCGGCAGGTTGACGCGCGGCAGGATGACCAGCGGGCCGTGCTTCGTCTGCTTCACGAACGGCAGGTCGTCGCTCATGTCGTCGCCGCTCCAGAGATAGCCTTCCTGCTTGAGGAAGTCGAGCGTGTTGGCCGAGAGCGCGCTGCCCTGGCTCACCCAGCCCACCGGCCGGGCGCCCGCCGCCTGCGTCAGCACGCGCGTCACCTTGCGCATCTCCTCGAGCTCGGCCTGCGGGTCTTCGTCGCGCGCCATCACGTCCTGCGCCCAGGCATGGCCGACGATCTCGCAGCCGTAGTCGGCGAAGGCGCGCACTACCTTCGGGTGGCGCTCGCCGGTGAGGCCGTTGGTCGACACGCTGCCCTTGATCCGGAATTCGTCCATCAGGTCGAGCAGCCGCCAGGCGCCCGCCTTGTAGGCGTAGTCGGCATAGCTGAGCGAGAAGTAGTCGACCTTGTTGGAGGTCTTCTCCAGCGTCACCTGGCTCGCGCGCACGAACGACTCGAGCGCCATGTTGAGCGACACGGCGATCTTCGCCCCGCCGGGCCAGCTCCACTCGCGCGGATAGTGGCTCTTTCGCTTCGCGGCTCTTCTTGCCATACGCTCCCTATCCGGCCGCGGCGTCGGCGAACGCCGCGACCACCTGGTGGAAAGCCTCGGGCTCCTCGACGAACGGCAGCGAGCCCGCGCGATTGATGACGTGGAACTGCGCGACGCGCTGCTTCTGCGCGAGGCCGCGGAAGAGCCACAGGCCCTGATCGACCGGGCCGAGCGGATCGTGGCTTCCCCACACCACCTGGCAGGGGACCGGCACGCCGCCCGTCCGGCACGCCTCGTAGAAGCGCGACTTCGCCTTCATCAGGCTCGGCACGAAGCTCTCCACGTACGCGCCGGCGCTCATGCGGCGCTGCGCCTCGCGATGCGGCGCCTTTTGCGCCGCCGCGACGCACGATTGCAGCAATTCCTCTCCCACCGCATGGCGGGAGTAGCAGACGCGCTCGAGCGCCCAGCGCTGCGACTCGCGGCTCCACTTCGGCGGCGGCGGGTAGGCGAAGGTCAGGTTGTCGACGCCGTCGCCGGAAGGCGCGGCAGCGACGCTCGCCACCGCGCTGACCGCCTGCACGAGGTGCGGCGCGTCGCGCGCGAGAAGCAGCGCGACCAGCCCGCCGAGATCGTGGCCGACGAGATGGCAGCGCCCCAGGCCTTCGAGCTTGCCTTTCACGTGCTGCAGCAGCAGCTCGAGCGTGAAATCTCCCGTCAGCTCGGCGGCGCCGCTCCCGGGAAGGTCGAGCGCGACGAGGCGCCGGCCGGCCTCGAAGCGCTCCAGCACCGGGCCCCAGACGTGCGAGCCGCTGCAGTACGGCGTCACGCCGGGAATGCCGCCGTGGATGAAAACCATGGCGCTCACGAACATGCCTCGATCCAGCGGCGCATCAGCGCGTTGAAGCGCTCCGGGTGCTCGCGGAAGGGGAAGTGGCCCGACTGGTTGATGACGTGGAAGAGCGCCCGGGGCTCGCTTTTCGCGAACAGGTTGTAGAGCTCGATGCCGCGGTCGATCACCGCGGTGCGGTCGTCGAATCCCCAGACCACCTGCACCGGGCGCTGCAGGCGGCCCTCGCCGATCCATTGCAGCGTCTCGCGCTTCTCGCGCGCGAGCTCGGGAAGAAAGAGCTTGCTGCCGAGCTTCTCGCCGCCCATCTTGCGCACGCTCTCCTGGTACTTGGGCAGCGCGAGCGTGGCCATCACCGCATCGACCCACTCCTCGGTCACCACCTCGGGATTGAAGCTGTAGCTCTGGTAGACCCAGCGCACGCACTCGCGCGTGCCGGCGGGATACGGCGGCTTCGCAAGCACCACCTCGTTGGTGCCAATGCCGGGGCTCAGTGTGCCGCTGTTCACCACGGTCAGCGACTTCACCAGGTCGTGGTTCTCGAGCGCGACGCGCGTCGCCGCATAGCCGCCGCGCGAGTGGCCGACCAGGTGCACGCCCTCGAGCTTCATCGCGCGCAGGAAGGCGCCGGCATGGCGCACCACCGCGCGCATCGTGTACTCGTCGTTCTTCGGATTGTCGGTCTCGCCCTGCCCCGCCTTGTCGAAGACGATGGCGCGGAAGCGCTCGGAGAGCGGGCCGAGCTGCTTGCTCCACGTGTAGGCGCTCGACGCGGAATCGGCGGTGCCGAAATTGCCGCCGTAGAGGAAGACGATCGGCTCGCCCGAGCCCGCCTCGTAGTAGCGGGTGCGCAGACCGTCGGCCTCGATCCAGCGCCCTTGCGGGAGCGGCGAGGGACGCGCGGTCATTTCGCCGCCACGCTTTCCGCCGGCGCCGCGTCCGAGCCGAGGCTGCGCCAGTCGACGTTCTTCGGTGCCACGCCCTCGAACGAGGCGAGCTTCACGTGCGCGACGCGGTCTGCGCCGGCGCCGATCACGGTGCCCGTTTCCTTGAACTTCTTCGCCGCCGCCAGCATCAGGCGGCGGAACTGCACCACCGCCATGTCGCTCGCGCGGGGATGGTCGCGGCTGCGATCGACGATCGGGCCCATCGACTCCCACATCGCCATGTCCTGCGCCGGGATGCCCTTGATGCCGGTGAAGTCGCCGCGCTTCATCGCCGCACGGTCCTGCAGATAGCGGTTCTCGAGGGTTCGCTTCTTCCGGAAATTCTCATCCAGATCTTCGCCCACGGTGGCGGCGCAGAAACGGCGCCACGCTTCCTGGGTGATGCCCTTCGCGGGATCGGGATGCCAGGCGATCCAGTAGAACATGGTGTTCACGTCGTCGATCGGCACCAGCATCTGCGCCAGGTTGTAGCGGTTGTTCGGCGGAATGAGCACGGTGAACGGCGCGACGAAGAGCGTCGTGCGCACATACTGGTGGGTCTCGGCGTTGCGAATGGGCTTGCGCAGCGCCGCGTAGCGGAACCCATAGGGCGTCGCCTCGAACTGCATCTTCGGCGCCTTGTCGTTCGACGGGCGCAGCCACGCTTCGTCGGTCGCCGTCGAGCCATAGACGTCTTCCGCCGCCGGCATGTTGGTCGAATGCAGGCTCGAGCTGTGCGCGGAGTCGATCGAGCCTTCCAGCACCTGCGCCCAGTTGCACGCGGCGTGCATCTTCACGATGGCGTACTGGATGCCCGGCTGCGGCGCCCAGGCGGGCGGCTCGAACTCGCGCATCTCCTCTTTCGGCCCGAGCCATGCCCAGACGAAGCCGCCCGCCTCGCGCGCCGGATACGACCGCTGCTTGAGAGAGCTCCGGAGAGCAGCGCCGTCCGGCTCGGACGCCATCTCGAGGATGTTGCCTTCGACGTCGAACTTCCAGCCGTGATACAGGCAGCGCAGGCCGCACTCTTCATTACGGCCGAACACGAGCGAGGCGTTGCGGTGCGGGCAGCGCTCGTCGAGGACACCGAGCCGCCCTTTCGAATCACGGAACACGACGAGGTCGACGCCGACCAGCCGCGCCTTCACCGGCGCGCCGTCGGCCTCGGCGACTTCCTCGGCGAGGCACACCGGCAGCCAGTGCCGGCGCATGAGGCCGCCCATCGGCGCGTCGCCTTCGACGCGGCACAGCAGCTCGTTCTGCTCCTTGGTCAGCATCGCGGCCTCGGCAAAGGTTTACTTAGCCGCCTAAGTATAATCAGCCGCGATGCGCAAGCTCAACCTCGGCGCCGCGGGCCTCGGGCGCGCTTTTGCGCTCATGGCGCCGACGCTGGCCGCCGACACCCGCGTGGCGGTCGTGGCCGGCGCCGATCCCCGACCGGAAGCAAGAAGGAAGTTTTCGCGCGACTTTTCCGCGCCCGCCTATCCCACCGTAGACGAGCTCTGCGCCGATCCGCGAGTCGACGTCGTCTATGTCGCAACGCCGCATCAGCTTCACGCCGAAAACGCCTGCCTCGCGACAAGCCGCGGCAAGCACGTGCTCGTCGAGAAGCCGATGGCGCTGGCGCTCGAGGAATGCCGCGCCATGGTGCGCGCGGCACGCGGCGCCGGCGTGCACCTCGTGGTCGGGCACAGCCACAGCTTCGACGCGCCGATATCGCACACGCGCTCGCTCATCCAGACGGGTGCCTTTGGAAGAATCCGGATGATCAGCGCGCTTAACTACACCGACTTTCTCTACCGCCCGCGCCGCGCCGAAGAGCTCGATGCGGCGAAAGGCGGCGGCGCGGTCATGAACCAGGCCGCGCACCACGTCGACGTCGTGCGCTTCCTCTCGGGCGGCGTCGTGAAGAGCGTGCGGGCGATGACCGGCGCGTGGGACAGCGCGCGACCCGTCGAAGGCGCCTATAGCGCGCTCCTCGCGCTTGCCGACGGCGCCTTCGCGACCCTCGCCTACAGCGGTTACGGGCACTTCGACTCCGACGAGCTCCTCGGCTGGATCGGCGAAGGCGGACAGCGCAAGGACCCGGCGCGGCATGGCGGCGCACGCCTCGCGCTCACGGAAAACGAGACCGAGCTGAAGAACGCGCGCAACTATGGCGGCGAGCAGTTCGCCTCCCCTTCCCCGCCGGTCGCACATCCGCATTTCGGCTTCCTCGTCGTCTCGTGCGAGCACGCGGACCTGCGCCCGACGCCGCAAGGCGTCTGGATTTGCGACGACCGAGAAAGGCGTCTCGAGAACATTCCACCCCCGGCGGTGCCGCGCGCCGGCGTGATCGACGAGCTCTATGCCGCAGTCGTCGAGGGCAGGCGGCCACTGCACGACGGCGCCTGGGGCCTCGCCACGGTCGAAGTCTGCCTCGCCATGCTGCGCTCGGCGCGCGAAGGCAAGGAGATCGCATTACCAGGCCCGACCGCATAGCGCACCTGACGAAGGAGGCGTGGCGCGGCTTCGTGCGCTCGCTCTCGCGCAGGCTCGCCGCCCACGGCGTGTCCTTCGGCCACTGGACGTTCCTGCGCATCCTCTGGGAGCGCGAAGGCCTCACCCAGCGCGAGCTCTCCGAAGAGGCGGGCGTCATGGAGCCTTCCACGTTCACGGCGATCAAGGCGATGGAAAAGCTCGGCTTCGTGAAGCGCAAGCGCCTGCCCGAGAACCGCAAGAACGTCTACGTCCACCTCACGCCAAAAGGCCGCGCGCTGAAGAAGAAGCTCGTGCCACTGGCCGAGGAGGTAAACGAAATCGGCCTGCGGGGCTTGAGCGCCCGCGATCGCGAAACGGTGCGCGATGCGCTGCTCGCGATGATCGACAATCTGGCGGCCGATTCGCGCAAATCCTGATCGAGAGACGCCACCGATGAGCAAACTCAGACTGACTTTCGCCTGCTGGGACTACGATCGCACGCGCGCGCTCGCCGACGGCCGGGTCCGGCCCGACGGCATCGAGCTCACCTACCTCAACCTGCCGGTGGAGGAGACGTTCTTCCGGATGATGCGCTACCGGGAGTTCGAATGCTCCGAGATGTCGCTCTCCTCATATGTCGCCTCGCTCCATCGCGACGACCCTCCGTTCATCGCTATTCCGGTTTTCCCCTCGCGCTTCTTCCGCCACTCCTGCATCTTCGTCTCGGCGAAGAGCGGCATCCGCAAGCCCGAGGACCTGAAGGGCAAGCGCGTCGGCGTGCCGGAGTACCAGATGACCGCGCCGGTCTGGATCCGCGGCATCCTTTCCGACGACTATGGCGTGAAAGTCACCGACTACGAGCACCTCTCGGGCGGCGAGGAAGAGCCGGGACGCGACGAGAAGCTGAAATTGGATCTTCCCGCGCATATCAGGCTCAGGCCCATTGATCCCACAAAAACCCTTGCGGCGATGATCGCGGAGGGCGAGATCGACGCCTTCGTCACGGCGCGCGCGCCTTCCACCTTCCGTAAGCGCCCCGACGCGGTGAAGCGGCTATTCCCCGACTATGTCGCCGCCGAGAAAGCCTATTACGCGAAGACGAAGATCTTCCCGATCATGCACACCGTGGTGATCCGCCGCGACTTGTACCAGGCGAACCCCTGGGTCGCGCAGTCGCTCTACAAGGCGCTCGAGGCCTCCAAGGCGAAGGCGATGGAGATGTACAACCAGACCGCGGCCATGCCGGCCATGGTCCCCTGGCTGGTCCCGCAGATCGAAGAAGCGCGCTCGCTCATGGGCGAGGACTGGTGGCCCTACGGCCTGGAGCCGAACCGGCACGTGCTGGACACGTTCCTGCGCTACCACCACGAGCAGGGACTCTCGAAGCGGCGGCTCAAGCCCGAGGAGATCTTCGCCAGGGAGACGCTCGAGGCTTTCAAGATCTAGCCGAACCTTTAGAATCGGCGGCGAGGAGGAGTGACCATGGGCAAGCGCTTCGTGCTGGGCGTCGTCCTGGCGCTGTCGTCGGCCGCGGCGGCCGCGCAGTATCCGAGCAAGCCGATCCGCTTCATCGTGCCCTTCCCGCCCGGCGGCGCGGCGGAGCTGGGGGCGCGCATCTTCACGCAGCCGCTCGCGCAGGAGCTCGGCCAGCCGGTGGTCGTCGAGACCAAGCCGGGCGGCGACGGCATCGTCGCAGCGGACGCGGCGCGCAGCGCGGCGCCCGACGGCTACACGCTCTTCTATGCCACCAACACCGCCTTCAACTGGGTGCCGATCACGCGCAAGAACCCGCCCTACGACCCGCTCGCCGATTTCACGCCGGTGTCGCTGGTGGGCTATTTCGGCTTCTTCCTCTTCACGCACCCGAGCGTGCCGGCGACGGATGTGCACGAGCTCGTCGCCTACGCGAAGGCGAACCCGGGGAAGCTCAACTACGGCACCGGCAACAGCACGAGCCAACTCCTCGGCGCGCAGCTCAAGTTCCTGAACCAGCTCGACATCGTCCACGTGCCCTACAAGGGCGACGGGCCGCTCAACGTCGACCTGCTCGGCGGGCGGGTGCAGATGGCGTTCGCCACGCCGGGCGCGGCGGTGCCGCACGTGAAGGACGGGCGGCTGCACTGCCTCGCGGCGATGTTCCCGAACCGCAGCCCGCTCCTTCCCGGCTGCCCGACCGCCGAGGAAGCGGGCCTCGGCCAGATGACGCTGCGCCCTTGGGGCGGCGTGTTCGGCCCGGCGAAGATGCCGAAGGAAATCGTCGCGCGGCTGGAGGCGGCGCTCGCCAAGGTGCTGGTGCGGCCGGAGGTAATCGACGGGCTGGGCAAGATCGCCTTCCAGCCGAAGGCCTCGACGCCGCAGGAGCTCACCGCTTTTCTCAAGCAGCAGATGGAAGTCTGGCGCGCCACCGCGCGCCAGGTCGGCATCGAACCGGAATAAAGGAGACGCATGGCTACCGTGACGGAGCTCTGCCGCGGCTGGTCGCCGCGCCTGCTGAGCGTGCTGCGCATCATCACCGGCTACCTCTACATGGCCCACGGGGCGTCGAAGCTTCTCGGCTTTCCCGCGCCGTTTCCCCGGCCAATAGAGCTTTTCTCGCTGTTCGGGCTGGCCGGCGTGCTAGAGCTCTTCGGCGGCGCGCTGATCCTCATCGGCCTCTTTACGCGCCCGGTGGCGTTCATCCTGTCGGGCGAGATGGCTTTCGCCTATTTCATGGCGCACGCGCCGAAAAGCTTCTGGCCGCTGCTGAACGGCGGCGACGCGGCCGTGCTCTACTGCTTCATCTTCCTCTACCTCGCCGCGGCGGGTGGCGGGCCGTGGAGCGTCGACCGGTGGCGGCGTGCCGATTAGGCTCGCCTGCCTGGCGCTCGCCCTCTGGGCGAGCGTCGCCGCGGCGCAGGACGACCTGAAGCTGGTCGGCGCGGGCGTGCGCACCCGGCCGAAGGTCGACGGGTTCTCCGATCGCACCACGGAGCTCGTGCCGGTGCTGCGCTATTTCGGGCAGCCGTGGTTCGTGCGCACGACGCAGGGGATCCTGGAAGGCGGCCTGCGCTGG
>DASQYN010000513.1:0-5808 GCA_035639215.1 Burkholderiales bacterium | reverse complement strand
GCTCTCGGCGGCGCTGCGGGAGGCGACCCGGGCGCCGGAAATCGCTGCCCGGTGGCACGACATCGGCTTTCAGCCCACGGCGACGACCCCCGAGGAGTTCGCCCGCATCCACAAGGCGGACTATCCGAAATGGGCCGAAATGATCAGGGCGGCGGGAATCACTCCGGAGTGAGCGGATGATCCGCAAGCTGCCTTCAGGCCTGTACCGGCTCTACTCCCGCAAGATCAACCCGAAGACCGGGCGGCGGCGTAACCTCGGCACGTTCAAGACGCGCGCCGCGGCGGAAAAGCACGAACGCGCCGTGCAGTTCTTCAAGCGCCACGGTTAGCACTACAGATCCGCGTCTCGCGGGTCCTGCGTCACGTCCTCATAGGAGTAGGTCCGCTCCGACTCGCGGTGCAGCTTCTCCCGGTCGAGCGGGCAGGTGAAGACGGGGGTGCGCACCCCGCCCATGTCGATCCACTCGAGGATCGCCACCGCCCCGCCGTGGGTGAAGACTAGCTCGGATTCGCGCGGGGCTTCCTCGCGGCCGCTCGTGCGGTGGCGGTGGATCACTTTGAGCTTGGCTCTCGGCCTGCGGCGCTCGGTATTCGCGGCACCCATCCAAAAAACGATTAGAGCAGGGGTCGTGCCAATCACGACAGCCCCTACAAGCTCCCGCGAAGAACCGTGACGGCCGGCCAGCGGTCAAAATACGCCTCATGCCCGTCCGACAGGAGCTGAACACGCAGAAACAAGTGTTGTGCGTGAAGGGATAGGCCGGCTCACGCTGGTGCTGGGCCTGGTCATGGCGATCGGGCCGCTCGCGGTGGACATGTACCTTCCGGCGCTGCCCGCGCTCGAGGCCGAGTTCGCGACGACGACCGCCAGCGTCCAGCACACGCTCTCCGCCTACCTCCTCGGCCTCGCCTGCGGCCAGCTCCTCTTCGGACCGATCGCCGACCGCTTCGGCCGCAAGCCGCCGCTCATCGGCGGCTTGGGTCTGTTCGCGCTCGCCTCCGCCGTGTGCGCGCTGGCGGGCACCATAGAGCACTTCGTCGCCGCGCGATTCGCGCAGGCGCTTGGCGGCGCCTCGGGCATGGTGGTGATCCGCGCCGTGATCCGCGACCGCTTCGACGAAATCCAGTCGGCGCGCGTGCTCTCGCTGATGATGCTGGTCATGGGCGCGGCGCCGATCCTCGCGCCGCTCGCCGGCGGCTGGCTGCTGGTGAACGGCTCCTGGCACTGGATCTTCTTCTTCCTCGTCGCCTTCGCGGTGCTGTGCCTCTCGCTGGTCGCCTTCTACCTCGAGGAATCGCACCCGGTGCACCGTCGCACGGCGACGCTCGCGCGGGCGCTGAAGGCGGCGCTGCCGCTCTTTGCCGACGTGCGCTTCCTCGGGCCGGTGATCGTCTTCATCGGCGCCTTCGGCTGCTTCTTCGCCTACCTCGCCGCCGCGCCCTTCATCTACATCCAGTATTTCGGCGTGCCGGCCGACTCGTTCGGCTGGTATTTCGGCGCCGGTGCGTGCGGCTATATCACCGTGTCGCAGCTCAACCGGCGCATCGTGCTGCGCCTGGGCACGCGTCGCACCCTCGGGCTGGGGGTCTGGCTCCTGGCTTGCGGGGCACTTCTCTTGTTGATTCTTTCGGCGACGGAGCTGGCGGGGTTCTTCGGCATCTTCGTGTCAATGCTGATCATCGTCGGCTCGATCGGCCTCATCGCCTCGAACGCCACCTCGATCGCCATGGCGCCCTTCGGCGAGCGCGCCGGCGGCGCCTCGTCGCTGCTCGGTGCCGCGCAGTCCGCTTTCGGCGTCCTCGCCAGCGCCGCCGTCGGCTGGATCACCGCGCGCGGCGCCGTGCCGATGGCGAGCGTCATCACCGCCTGCGCCCTGCTCGCGCTCGGCTCCTACGTGCTCCTCATTCGGGGACGCAGCCCGAATTCGGGGTCAGGGTCGTAATTCGGATCGTGGCAGCAGTTGTCTAATGCCGCGCAAAAACCCCAAGCAGAGCTATCCAGGCGGTCATGCCTGCGATGAGGCTTGGCCATCTCCGCTTCAGGCGCGACAGCATCGGCAAATCTGAATAGAGGTTAAGCGCAATCCCACGCTTTCCGGCCGTCAAGAGTCACTGGTCTTCGTATCTCAATCCAAGAAGGAGTCTCGCACCGCGATTTCGAGTTCGGGCTCCGTCGCCGAATTGCGACCCTGACCCCGAATCAGAAGCGGTAGAAGGCGGCGGGGGCGTGGACCAGGATCTGCTCGCGCAGGCGCTCGTCGGGTACCCAGTCGCCGAAGGCGTCGACGAGGTCGCCGTCGTTCGGGTTGACGACGTACTTGTTGGGATGCGGCCAGTCGGTGCCCCACATGATGCGGCTGGGGCCCGCGTCGATCAGCGCGCGGGCCATCGGCGTGACGTCGTCGTAAGGTGGAAGGTCGCCGCGGCTTACGCGGTTGGCGCCGGAGATCTTCACCCAGCAATTGCCCCCGCGCACCAGCTCGAGCAGCGCCTGGAAGCCGGGCGCGGCCACGCCGGCGGCCGCGGGCTGATAGGCGAAGTGGGCGATCGACATCGGCGCTTCCAGGGTGCGAAAGAGCGGCATCAGCTCGAGCATGTCCTTGCCCGGGAAGAGGAACTCGAGGTGCCAGCCGAAGGGCCGGATGCGGGCGCAGAGCTCGGGGATGTCGCCGAACGCGATCGGCATGCCGCCCTTGTTGTCGGTGTTGAGTCGCACGCCGCGCACGCCGGCATGATCCAGTTTCTCGAGTTCCTTCTCCGAAAAGTTCATGTCGAGCGCGACCACGGCGCGCGCACGGTTCGGCGTCTCGCGGTTGAGCGTCGCGCAGGCGTCGAGAATCGCCGAGTTGTCGATGCCGTAGATCGAAGGCTGGGTGAAGACCACGCGCTCGATGCCGAGCGTCGAGTGCAGGTGCCTGAGGTCGGCGAGCGTGGAATGGGGCGGCGTGTAGCCGCGCGCCGGCGAGAGGGCGTAGCCGGGCTCGAACACGTGGACGTGAGTGTCGACGGACCCCTTCGGCAGGCGGGTGCGCGGGCGGCGCGGATGGCGGTCGGGGGCGATGCAGTCGCGGATTTCGCTCATCGGGAACGCAGGCAACGGCCTCTTCGGTTAACCTAGGCGGCAAATTCTAAGGAGGAGGAGGAAATGGATCGACGTCGTTTCGTCGCCGGCACGGCCGCCGCCGCTGCCGCGCTCGCCGTGAGGCCGGGGCTCGGCCAGGAGGCCTATCCCGCGCGCCCCGTCACGCTCATCAATCCGTTCCCGCCCGGTGGCGCCGCCGACGTGGTGGGCCGGCCGTTCGCCGCAGGGCTCGAGCCGCTGCTCAAGCAGCCGGTGGTGATCGAGACCAAGGCCGGCGCCGCGGGCGCCGTCGGCGCGCAGTTCGCCGCGAACGCCAAGCCCGACGGCTACACACTGCTCGTGCACATCGTTTCGATCTCGGGCTTCGCCGAGGTCGACAAGCTGTTCGGCCGCCAGCCGAAGTTCACGCGCGCCGACTTCGTCCCGATCGCTCGCCTCACCGCGGGGCCGATGGTGCTCGTGGTCAACGACAAGCAGCCGTACAAGAGCCTGAAGGAGCTGGTCGACGACGCCAAGCAGCGCCCGAACCAGATCGTCTTCAGCTCCTCCGGCCTCTACGGCGCGCTGCACCTGCCGACCGCGCTCTTCATGAAGGCGGCCGGCGTCCAGATGCGCCACCTGCCCACCAACGGCGGCGGCCCGGCGCTCAACGCCATCCTCGGCAACAACGCCCAGGTGCTCGTCTCCTCGGTCGCCGCGGCGAGCGCGCAGATGAAGGCCGGGAAGCTGCGCGCGCTCGCGCAGTTCGGCGAGAAGCGCGCCGCCTCCGAGCCCGACGTGCCGACGCTGAAGGAGCTCGGCTACGACGTCGAGTTCTCGCTCTGGGTGGGGCTGTTCGCGCCGAAGGGCACGCCGGCGCCGATCGTGCAGCGCCTGGGCGTCGAGAGCCGCAAGGTGGCCGAGAGCGATCAGTTCAAGACCGCGATCCACAACATCGGCGACGAGGTGGCCTACCTCGACCACCCGGCGTTCGCGCGATTCTGGGACGAGGACGCGAAGCGCGTGGAAGCGGCCGTCCAGTCCATCGGCCGGGTGCAAGGCTGACGCTGAAGAAGGATCACGTCGCCGGCGCGGTGTTCATCGCGCTCGGCGTCGTGATCATCGCCTCGAGCGGCGACCTGCCCTTCGGCACGCTCTCCGCGCCGGGGGCCGGCATGATGCCGAAGGTCATGGCCGGCTTCATGATCCTCTTCTCGCTGCTGATGATCGCCGCCTCGAGCGACAGCGCGCCGCTTGCGAGCGTCGACTGGAGCGACCGCGGGCATGCGGCGCTGGTACTGCTCATCACCGGCGTCGCCGTCGCGTTCTACACGCGCCTCGGCTTCCTCATCACCATGGCGCTGCTCGTCTTTGCCCTGCTCGCGATCGTGGAGAGGCGCAGGCTCTGGGCGGCGGCGGCCTACAGCATCGGACTCACCCTCTTCGCCTATTGGCTCTTCGACAAGCTGCTGCGCTCGCCGCTCGAGCCCGGCATCCTCTGGTTCTGAGATGGAGACGCTGCAGAGCCTGCTGCTCGGCTTTTCGGTGGCGCTGCAGCCGAGCATGCTGTGGTACGCGTTCCTCGGCTGCCTGGTCGGCACGCTGGTCGGCGTGCTGCCTGGCATCGGGCCGCTCGCCGGCATCAGCATCCTGCTGCCCATCACCTACGGCCTGGACGCGACGAAGGCGATCATCATGCTCGCCGGCATCTACTATGGCTCGCAGTACGGCGGCTCGACGACCTCGATCCTCCTGAGGATCCCGGGTGAGGCCGCCTCGGTGATGACCTGCATCGACGGCAACGCCATGGCGAAGAAGGGCCGCGCGGGCGCGGCGCTCTGCATTGCGGCGGTGGGGTCGTGGGTCGCCGGCACGCTGGGCGTGCTGCTGCTGACGGTCGTCGCGCCGCCGCTCGCCGCCTTCGCGCTAGGCTTCGGCCCGCCCGAATACACCGCGCTGCTCGTGCTCGGCCTCATCTTCCTGGCCTACATGTCGACCAGCTCGCTCGTGCGCACGCTCCTGATGGCGGCGTTCGGCCTCTTCCTCGGCACGATCGGCATCGACGTGATGACCGGGCACTTCCGCTATTCGTTCGACATCAACGAGCTGGGCGACGGCATCGGCATCGTGCCGGTGGCGGTGGGCCTGTTCGGCCTGGGCGAGATCCTCGCCACGCCCAGCCACCAGGTGACGGGCGACGTCATCCGGCCGCGCCTTCGCGAGCTGTGGCCGAACCGCGCCGAGTGGCGCGCCTCGGGCTGGCCGATCGCGCGCGGTTCCGTGCTTGGCTTCCTGATCGGCATCATCCCGGGCTCGGCGCACATCATCTCGAGCTTCATGTCCTACGCGCTGGAGCGGCGCGTGTCGAAGAAGCCGGAAGAGTTCGGCCACGGCGCGGTGGCGGGCGTCGCCGGGCCGGAATCGGCGAACAACGCCGCCTCGACCGGCGCCTTCGTGCCGATGCTCGCGCTCGGCATCCCGACCGGCCCGGTCACCGCGGTGCTGATGGCGGCGCTGCCGATCCACGGCATTCCGCCCGGCCCGACCCTGGTGAACGACCATCCGCAGGTGTTCTGGGGCTTCGTCGCTTCCATGTACGTCGGCAACCTGATGCTGCTCGCGCTCAACCTGCCGCTGGTCGGCCTGTTCGTGAACCTGCTGCGCATCCCGTACGCCTACCTCTATCCGCTGATCGTCATGTTCTGCGTGATCGGCGTCTACGAGGTCAACAACTCCATCGTCGACGT
>DASQYN010000512.1:0-3009 GCA_035639215.1 Burkholderiales bacterium | reverse complement strand
TGCTCTGCGACCCGCGGCTGGTGTCGAAGCCTTACGGCGCGCGGATCCTCAAGAGCCTGCCGGCGATGAAGCCTACGCGGAGCCTCACCGAGGTGCAGGCGTTCTTCGGCCGAGCTCGTCTTCCATGTGAATCCGGATGATCTCGTCGAAGCTCGCGTCGGCGCGAAAGCCGAGCGCGGCCGCGCGCTGCGCGTCGAGATTGCGCGGCCAGCCTTCGACGATGCGCTGGATCACCGGGTCGGGCTTCTCCTTGATCAAGCGCACGGCCTCGACGCCGGCCACGCGCCCGAGCGCCTCGATCTGCTCGCCCACGGTCGCCGAGACGCCGGGCATGTTGAGGTTGCGCCTCGAGCCGAGCTTCTCGGGCGGCAGCTCGGCGGCGTGGAGCAGAAAGCCGATCGCGGCGCGCGGCGAGGCGAACCAGTGGCGCACGCCGCGCGGCACCGGCAGCTCGGCGGCCATGCCGTCGAGCGGCTCGCGGATGATCCCGGAGAAGAACCCCGAAGCGGCCTTGTTCGGCTTGCCGGGGCGCACGCAGATGGTCGGCAGGCGAAGCCCGATGCCGTCGAAGAAGCCGCGCCGGCTGTAGTCGGAGAGCAGCAGCTCGTCGATCGCTTTCTGCGTGCCGTAGCTCGTGAGCGGCGCGGCGAGGAACTCGTCGCCGATCGCCTCGGGAAACGGCGCGCCGAACACGGCGATCGACGAGGTGAAGACGACTTTCGGCCGGTATCCCTCGCCGCCGCGGCGAATCGCTTCGAAAAGCCGCCGCGTGCCGTCGAGGTTGACCCGGTAGCCCTTCTCGAAGTCGGCCTCGGCTTCGCCCGAGACGATCGCCGCGAGATGGAACACGAGGTCTGGCCGGCCGGCGACCAGCTTCTCCGCTTCGCCGGGCGCCGGCAGGTCGGAGGTGAAGATCTTCATCGCGAAGGTCGCGCGCGCGGGCGGCGGCGGCGGCACCACGTCGTGCAGGATCAGCTCGTCGATCTTCCGGCCGGCGAGCGCACCGTCCTTCGCGAGGCGCGCCACGAGCTTGCGGCCGATCATGCCGGCGGCGCCGACGACGAGGATCTTCACGGGCGGCGGGTCACCAATCCGGATCCCAGATGCGCCACCAGGGAATGTCCTTCTTGTGGCCGCCGGGCTTCAGGTAGTCGGTCTTGGGAAAGTTCTTGAAGAGGACCCGCTCGGCGTCGTCGCGAAGCTGCGCCATGCCGAGGGAATCGTAGGCGCGCACGAGGATCGCCATCGCTTCCTCGATCGCCGGCGCCTGCGGATAGTGCTGCACGGCGTACTGGGCGCGGTTCGCGGCGGCGACGTACGCGCCGCGCTTCATGTAGTAGCGCGCGACGTGCACTTCGTTCGAGGCGAGCGCGTTGACGAGGAAGCGCATGCGCGCCGCCGCGTCGGGCGCGTAGCGCGAGTCGGGAAAGCGCTGCACCACCTCGCGGAAGGCGTTGAACGCCTCGCGCGAGGCCTTCGGGTCGCGATCGCTCATGTCCGGCGTGGTGAGCCAGGTGAGCATGCCCGAGAGCTCGTTGAAGTTGATCAACCCCTTCAGGTACCACGCGTAGGCGACGTTCTCGTGGTTCGGGTAGAGCTTGATGAAGCGGTCCGCCGCAGCGATCGCCGAGGCGCGCTCGCCGTCCTTCCAGTAGCAGAAGGCGACCTCGAGCTGCGCCTGCTGGGCGAAGCGGCCATAGGGGTAGCGCGCCTCGAGCTTCTCGAAGAGCTTGATCGACTTCTCCCAGTTCTTCTCGTCCATCGCATCCTTCGCCTCGCCGTACAGGCGCTGCGCGGACCAGCCGGCCGTCTCGTCCTCGACGGCCATGCTGCCGCAGCCGGCGAGGAGCACGAGCAGGGGGAGAAAAAGGGCTGCGATTAAACTTCTCGGCATGGGCCGGGAAAATTATAGCGATTGGGACGCGGCGCTCGGCGCGCCGATGAGCGCCACCGTGCCCGAGGCGATGGGCGGCCTGCGCCTCGACCAGGCGCTGGCGCGCCTCTTTCATCAGTACTCGCGCAATCGCCTGCAGGAGTGGCTGCGCTCGGGGCACATCCTCGTCGACGGCAAGCCGGCCGCGGCTCGCACGCCGGTCGCCGGCGGTGAAAAGATCACTTTGACACCGCCCGTGCTTCCCGATGCGGCGGCGCCACGCGCGCAGCGCATGCCGCTCAAGATCGTGCACGAGGACGCGAGCCTCGTCGTCATCGACAAGCCGGCCGGGCTGGTCGTCCATCCGGGCGCGGGCCAGCCCGATCGCACGCTCCTCAACGCGCTCCTCGCGCATTCGCCAGCGCTCGCCCGAGTGCCGCGCGCCGGCATCGTGCACCGGCTCGACAAGGACACGAGCGGGCTTCTGGTGGTGGCGAAAACCGTCGCGGCGCAGACCGATCTCGTGCGCCAGCTCGCGGAGCGCACGATGCGCCGCGTGTACCTCGCCATCGTGCAGGGCGATCCGCCGGCGAGCGGGACCATCGACGCGCCGCTCGGGCGCGACGCCAAGGCGCGCACCCGCATGGCGGTCACCCACCGCGGCAAGCCGGCGCGCACTTCGTACAAGGTGCTCGAGCGCTTCGGCCGCGCCGCGCTCGTCGAGTGCCGGCTCGAGACCGGACGCACGCACCAGATCCGCGTGCATTTCCAGCACCTCCGCCATCCGCTGGTCGGCGACACCGTCTACCGGCGCGGTACGCGCCACGGCATCGCGTTCCCGCGTCAGGCGCTGCACGCGGCGGAGCTGACGCTGCGGCATCCGCAGACGGGCGAGACGCTGACCTGGCGCGCTTCTCCGCCGCGCGACTTCAAGCGCCTGCTCGACCAGCTGCGCGAAGAGCGATGGATGTAGCCGCGACGCTGCTCACGCCCGATTGGCCGGCGCCGCCGCGCGTGCGCGCCTTCGTCACCACGCGGACCACTGGCGACATGGCGCGCCCGGGAGGCCGGCGCGTGCTCGAGGACCTGCTGCCGCAGCCGCCGGTGTGGCTGCGCCAGGTTCACGGCAGCACGGT
>DASQYN010000511.1:0-4862 GCA_035639215.1 Burkholderiales bacterium | reverse complement strand
CAAGGGAGCGCGCCGCGTAGCCGAGGCACTACAGGAAGATAAGCGGGCGAGCCAATTTTCCGCCCTATACTCGAACGCCATGCGCGGTGCGTTTCGTAGTGCCTACATCACCCATCCCGACTGCCTGAAGCACGACATGGGCGCCTATCACCCCGAGCGCCCGGCGCGCCTCGCGGCGATCGAAGACCAGCTCATCGCCTCCGGCATCGGCCAGCATCTGGTGCGTTACGAAGCGCCGCTCGCCACCGACGAGCAGCTCGCGCGCGTGCATCCCGCGGACTATGTGCAGGCGATCCGCGAGACGGCGCCGAGCGAGGGCACGGTGCACCTCGACCCGGATACGGCGATGAACGCCTTCACGATGCACGCGGCGCTGCGCGCCGCGGGCGCGGGCGTGCTCGCCGTCGACCTGGTGATGAAAGGCGAGGCGAGCACCGTCTTCTGCGCGGTGCGCCCGCCGGGCCACCACGCCTGCCGCGCCCGCGCCATGGGTTTCTGCATCTTCAACAACGTCGCCGTCGCGGCGCGCCACGCGATCGAGGCGCACGGCCTGGAGCGCGTCGCGGTGATCGACTTCGACGTGCACCACGGCAACGGCACGGAAGACATCTTCGAGGGCGACGAGCGCGTGCTGATGGCCTCGACCTTCCAGCATCCGTTCTATCCCTACTGCGGCACCGAGGCCCCCGCGCCGAACATGGTGAACGTGCCGCTAGCCGCAGGCGCCGGCTCGCGCGAGTTCCGCGAGGCGGTGAGGGAAGCATGGCTGCCCGCGCTGGAGGACTTCAGGCCCCAGCTCGTCCTCTTTTCGGCGGGCTTCGACGCGCACGCCGAGGACGACATGGCGATGCTGCGCTTCACCGACGCCGACTACGGCTGGGTGACCGAGCAGCTGCAGCCGATCGCCGAGCGCTATGCGGAGGGCCGCATGGTGTCGCTGCTCGAAGGCGGCTATGCGCTAAGCGCGCTCGGCCGCAGCGCCGTGCAGCACATTCGCGTCCTTGCCGGGCTGCACGCCTAGCAGCTCTCGCGCCGCAGTGTCGAAGGCGGCATCGCCCGCGTGTTCTACGTGCAAGCGCGGCGCCTCGGCAAGGCGCACGAAGTTGCGCGTCGAGGAGCGCGCGTACGCCGGGTCGTAATGATCCACCAGCAGGCGCGCGACGAAGCCCCGCCAGTCGCCGCGCGCGGCGAGCGACTTCCATTGCGCGATCTGCTCCCGGCCGTGCAGCGGGACCAGGCAGTCGAGCTGCGCCTCGAGCGCGCTGCCCTCCTGCGTGAAGTGCTCGTACTCCTGGAGCAGGAGCTCGATCCGTGTGTCGAGCGAGGTATCGAGAACGACGCAAGGCGAGGCGCGCATGAGGCCCATCAGCGCTTCGGGCACCTGCAGCTGGCCGATCTTCTTCGACTCGCCCTCGACGTAGACCGGCTGCGCCGGGTCGAGCTCGCGCAGCCGGGCGAGGAGCTGGCTCTCGAACCATTTCTGCGAAGGCTGCGGCTGGTGCGGCAAGCCGCCGAGCACCGAGCCGCGGTGCGCGGCAAGCGCTTCCAGGTCGAGCACCTGCGCTCCCGCGCGTGCGAGCGCGGCGAGAAAACGGCTCTTGCCGCTGCCGGTGGGGCCGTGGACGACATGGAAGCGGAACGTAAGAGGAAGCTCCTGCAGCTGCTCTACCACCCACCGTCGGTATGCGCGATAGCCGCCTGGCAGCGTCTGCGCGTCCCATCCGACCTCGCGCAAGATATGCGCCATCGCTCCCGAGCGCTTGCCGCCGCGCCAGCAATACACCAGCGGTTTCCAATCCTTGCGAGCGTCTTTGAAGATGGTTTCCAGGTGATGCGCGACGTTCTTCGCGACCAGCGCGCCGCCCACCTTCTTCGCCTCGAAGGGTGACACCTGCTTGTAGAGGGCGCCGACTTGTGCGCGCTCGGCATCGTCGAGCACCGGCGCATTGACCGCACCCGGAATGTGGTCAAGCGCGTATTCCGCTGGCGTGCGCGCGTCGATGATCGAGTCGAAATTCTTGAAATCCATCGCGCCCTAATATAACTTCGGCGGTCCCGGCTTCCTATCCATCGCCTCGCGATGTATTTCCTCGAGCGCCTCACCTCCGCCAGCTGCCGCTCGCTCGCCGCGATGATCGGCTGCGCGACCGGGCGCGGCCGTCGCGGGCGGACCGGACAGTCGGGAAGCCCGGACGACGCCGCCGCAGCCCGCCTTGCGGCCGCGCTCCGCCGCCTCAGTCCCCTCCTCAGGAGCGATCCATGAACCGCAGAAAATTCCTCCAGTCTTCCGCCGTCGTTACCGCCGCCCAGGCTTTTCCCTGGACGATCGCGCTCGCCGCCGAGCAGGGGTGGCGCACCTTCGAGACGGTGACGCGGGTGGAGGTGAGCGATCCGTTCGGCCTCGCTCGCGCCTGGGTGCCGCTGCCGCTCACCGCCGACTACGACTGGCATCGCACGCTCGACAACTCGTGGTCCGGCAACGCCTCGCGCGCCGAGGTGCTGCGCGATGCGAAGTACGGGCTGACCATGCTCTACGTCGAATGGCCCGCGAAGGAGATGAACCCGGTCATCGAGGTGAAGAGCCGCTTCATGACGCGCGACCGGCAGGTCGACCTTTCCGCGCCGCGCGGCAGCCTCGACCTCGAGGGAGGTGAGCGTACTTTCTTCACCGCGCCCAGCGAGCTGATCCCCACCGATGGCCTGGTGCGCGAGACCGCGCTCAAGATCACGCGCGGCGCGGATACCGACGTCGCGAAAGCGCGCGCGATCTACGAGTGGATCGTCGACAACACCTTCCGCGACCCGAAGGTCAAGGGTTGCGGCGTCGGCGACATCAAGGCGATGCTCGAGACCGGCAACCTCGGCGGCAAGTGCGCGGACCTGAACGCGCTCTTCGTCGGCCTCGCCCGCTCGGTCGGCGTGCCGGCGCGCGACATCTACGGCGTGCGCGTCGCCGCCTCGAACTACGGCTACAAGAGCCTCGGCATCGGCTCGCCGAGCGCGAGCAAGGCGCAGCATTGCCGGGCCGAGTTCTTCGCCCGCGGCTACGGCTGGGTGCCGGTCGATCCCGCCGACGTGCGCAAGGTCGTGCTCGAGGAGCCGCCGGGCAACCTGCCGATCGACGATGCGAAAGTCGTCGCGGCGCGCAAGCGCCTCTTCGGCGGCTGGGAAATGAACTACCTGGCCTACAACATGGGGCACGACGTGCACCTGCCGCATGCCGCGCGCGCGACGAAGCTGCCTTACCTCATGTACACCAACGCGGAAGCCGACGGCGAGCTGCGCGACCAGATGGATCCGGAGAGCCTGAAGTACTCGATCACGGCCCGGGAACTCACGGCTTAACGGTGCGCGCGCTGCTCGCGCTTGCCGCTTTGCTTGCCCTGGGCACGGCGAGCGCAGCGGAGCTTCGTCCGTGGAGCGGCGGGGCCACGCCGCCGCTTGGGCTCGAGGATCTGCAGGGGACGAAGCACGACCTCGCCGACTATCGCGGCAAGGTGGTGCTGGTGAATTTCTGGGCGACGTGGTGCGAGCCGTGCCGCGCCGAGATGCCATCGATGGAGCGGCTGAGGAGCTCGCTCGCCGGGCAGCCCTTCGAAGTGCTCGGCGTGAACATGGCCGAGCCGCTGTCGCGCATCGAGAAGTTCACCGCGCAGCTTCCGCTCGGTTTCCCGCTGCTGCGCGACCGTGACGGCGCGACCGCAAAGGCCTGGCGCGCCAAGGTGCTGCCGGCGAGCTTTCTCGTCGACGGCCGCGGGCGCATCCGCTACTACGTCTACGGCGAGGTCGACTGGTCGAGCGCTGCAGTGCGCGCCAAGGTCGGCGAGCTCCTTCGCGCGAGCGCCTCGTCGACGACCACGGCGAGCGCCCGGCGCTCGGCGGCCGGCGCGAACAGGTGACGCCGCTCGCGCAGCGCCCGATGGAGTTGCCTGAGGAAAACCCGATCGGATGCGCTGCGGGCGATCAGGCGGCCGAGCGCGGCCTCGTCGCCCAGCCGGTAATAGCCAGGATAGCGAGCGCTCAGCATGCCGATATTCCCCGACACGCGCGAAGCGAGCACCGGCGTGCCGATGCGCGCCGCTTCGGCGATCACGTTGGCGCCGCCTTCCATCACCGAGCTGACGACGAGGACGTGGCTCTTCGCAAGCCAGGCGAGCGCGCGGCCGTGCGGCAGGCCGCCCAGCCAACGATAGCGCGGCTCGCGCGCCATCCACGCTTCTGCCTCTTTGCCGAGAGCAAGATCCAATGCGGCGCCGATGTGGATGACCTCGATATTCCGATCGGGCAGACGCGACAGCGCCATTGCGGTCCGCAGCGGGTCCTTCTCGGCGCGCAGGTGGCCGATCACGCAGACGCGAAAGCGATCCGCCGGCGGCCTGCGGCGCAGCCGAGGATCGGCGGACTGATAGACGACGCGCGCCTTGCGCCGCGTGGCGCGGTCGAGCTCGTCGAGCGCTGCCTCCTGAAGCACGATCACGCGGTCGGCGAGCTCGAGCGAGCGCTTCGCCTCGGCCGATCGGGGCAGGTCGCGGTAGAGGTCGGTGCCCGTGAGCGTAACGACGAGCGGCTTTCCGGTTGCGGCGAAGCGCGCTACCGAGTCGGCGCTGCGCCGCGCATGCAGGGCGACGAGCGCGTCGCAGCGCTCGCCGTTCCACGCGAGCGCTACGCGCACGCGGTGGCCGCTTGCGCGCAGCAACGTCGCCCAGCGAAGCGCGGTGTGGCGATTGCCGTTGCGCGTGCCTGCGCCGGCGGGCGTGACGATGAAAAGGTGCGCCATTGAGCCGATTATCGGCGGATCTCGCCTCGAGCCGGGAGCACACGCTGCAGGTGACCGCGCAGCTCGACGGTGCGCGCCTGCTCGG
>DASQYN010000510.1:0-6837 GCA_035639215.1 Burkholderiales bacterium | reverse complement strand
TGCCGCGCGGGCTCGACGGCGCGATCTACGGCTTCGCGGTGGAGACCGGGCTGCATCTGCTGCGCATCATCGTCGGCGGCGTCTTCGATCGCTTCCCGAAGCTTAAGATCGCCGTCGGCCACCTCGGCGAAGGGCTGCCCTTCTGGCTCTTTCGCCTCGACTACATGCACCGCTCGATGGTGAGCTCGAAGCGCTATCCCGGCGCGCAGCCGCTGAAGAAGAAGCTGAGCGAGTATTTGAAGGAAAACGTCTGGATCACGACGAGCGGCATGCAGTGGGCGCCGGCGATCCAGTTCTGCCAGCAGGTCCTCGGCTACGACCGCGTCCTCTATGCGATGGACTACCCGTACCAGTTCGTCCCCGACGAAGTGAAGGTGACCGACGAGATGCCGATCACCGAGGCGCAGCGCAAGCTGCTCTATCAGACCAACGCCGAGCGGCTGTTCAAGCTGTGAGGAAAAGGGTCATCGTTCGAGTATCGCGGTGACCCCCATCCCGCCCGCCGCGCAGATGGAGATGAGGCCGCGGCCCGAGCCGCGCTGAGCCAGCTGCTTGGCGAGGGTAGCGACGATGCGCGCGCCGGTGGCGCCGAAGGGATGACCGATGGCGACGCTCGAGCCCTTCGGGTTCAACTTGCTTCGCTCGAGGGAGCCCAGAGCTTCGCGGCGCCCTAGCCGATCACGGCAATAGTCGGGCGATTCCCATGCCTTGAGCGTGCACAGCACTTGCGCGGCGAAGGCCTCGTGGATCTCGTAGACGTCGAAGTCCTGCAACCTGAGGCCGGCGCGATCGAGCATGCGCGGCACGGCGTAGGCCGGCGCCATCAGCATTCCCTCCTTCGGCCCGGCCATGCCGACGAAGTCGACCGCCGCCGTCTCCGAGTGGGTGATGTACGCCAGCGGCGAAAAGCCGTGCGCTCGCGCCCATTCCTCCGACGCGAGGAGGACGCACGCCGCGCCGTCGGTGAGCGGGGAGCTGTTCCCGGCGCTCAGCGTGCCGGCGGGGCTCGGGTCAAAGGCATTCTTGAGGCCGGCCAATTTCTCCATCGAGGTGTCCGCCCGGACGTTGTTGTCCCGCTTCAGGCCGTGGAATTCGACGACCAGGTCGTTGAAGAAGCCCGCCTGCCAGGCGGCCGCGGCGTTGCTATGGCTAGCGAGGGCGAGCTCGTCCTGCTCGCGGCGTCCGATGTGCCATTGCTTCGCCATCTCCTCGCAGTGCTGGCCCATCGAGAGCCCGGTGCGGGGCTCGGCGATGCCCGGGCTCGACGGCGCGAGATCCCAGGGGCGAAGCTCGCCAAGGGTGCGCAGTTTGTCGGTCCAGGACTTGCCGCGCGCCATCGCGAGCACGGTGCGCTGAAGATTTGGGCTGTACGAGAGCGGAATATCGCTCGCGCTGTCGGCGCCGCCGGCGATGGCGCAGTCGATCTGCCCGGCGGCGATGCGGCAGGCGAGCTGCGCCACGGCCGAGAGGCTCGTGCCGCAGGCGCGCTGCAGATCGTAGGCGGGCGTCTCGGGATGAAGCCCCGCGCCGAGCGTGCATTCGCGCGCCAGATTCCAGTCGCGCGAATGCTTGATCACCGCGCCGGCGGCCACTTCTCCCAGCCTCCGCTCCTTCAGCGAGAACCGCTCGACCAGCGCGCGCATGGCGGCGGTCAGCATGTCCTGGTTGCTGACCTCGTTGTAAGCGCCGTTCGCCCGCGCAAAGGGGATGCGGATGCCGCCGAGGATCGCCACCTTCATCGCCGCCTCCGTGAATTCGGATTCATCTCTTCATCTTCGGATTCATTGATAAACCGGTTCGTCTAAGATCGCACCATGGAAGTTCTGCTCGTCGACGATCAGGCCACCACCGTCCAGGTCTACGCGGCCACCGTGCGCAAGACGTTCGGCGGCGCCAAGGTGCATATCGCGGTCGATCTTCCGGAAGCGCTGCAGATCGCCGCCGGCCGGCCGCTCGACCTGGTGCTGCTCGATCTCTCGCTCACCAGCTCGAAGGGCGTCGAGACGCTGCGACGCTTCCGCCGCGAGTTCCCCTCGGTGCCGGTGCTCGTCGTCTCCTCCGACGAGGACAAGACGCGCATCAACGCCTGCCTGGAAGCCGGCGCGCGCGGCTACATCGCGAAGACCTCGGCGGTGCTCGCGCTGCCGCAGGCGATGAAGATCATCGCCGAAGGCGGGCGCTATATTCCGCCGCAGGCCCATTAGCCTCACCCCTGCCACACGCCGTAGCCTTTCCCGCGCAGGCTGATCGCCAGCTCGACCTCCATGTCGCGCGCGCCGTCGTACGGCATGGGGTTATACACCTCGTAGAGCTCGGGCATCAGCCGCAGGCCGTAGAGCATGACGAAGCGGTTCGCCTGGATGCCGGCCTTGTGCTTGTCGAAGCGCACGTCCGGAGAAAGCCCGGTCATGCCGACGTAAACGCAGGGCCTCATCGCGTCGTAATCCGGGTTGGCGCGGCGAAAGCGCGAGTGCTCGAGAACCTGCGGCGCGAGCTCGACCACGTAGACCGAGTAGTGCGCGCGCCTTTTCCTCATGCGCGCTTCAGGGTGAGCAGCGTGAGCTCCGGGCTCGTGCCGAAGCGCACCGGCGGCCCCCAGGTGCCGGTGCCGGCGCTCACGTAGACCCACATCGCGCCTTCCTTCGAAAGGCCGGCGACGTGCGGCGCGTGCACCAGCCGCACCGCGAGCGTCCAGGGAAAGAACTGGCCGGCGTGCGTGTGCCCGGAAAGCTGCAGGTCGAATCCGGCGCGCGCGCCGAGCGGCGCGAGGCGAGGGTTGTGGGCGAGCAGCAGCCTGAAGTCCGCCGCGCAAAGCGGGTGAGCGGCCGCGTTCGCATCGGGCGGCATTTTCCCAAAAGCAGGGTCTACGACGCCGCCCACGAGCAGCGTCGCGCCGCCCTTCGCCACCACGGCGTGCGAGTTGAGCAGCACGTCGGCGCCCAACGTGCGGAAATGATCGATCCATGCCTGCGCGCCGGAATAGCAGTCGTGGTTGCCGAGAATGAAAAAGGTTCTCGCCGCGCGCGCGAGCTCGGCGAGCGGCGCCACGTGCGGCGCGAGTCGCTCGACCGGGCCGTCCACCATGTCGCCGGTCAGGGCGACCAGATCCGGCGCGAGTGCTCGGGCGCGCTCGACGGTGTGCTCGACGTAGCGGCGACGGATCGTCCGCCCGACGTGCAGGTCGGAGATTTGCACGATGCGGTAGCCGTCGAGCGCAGGATGCAGACCCGGAACGCGGATCTCGACACGCTCGATGCGCGGTCCGCGCAGCGCCGTCGCGGCGCCGAGCGCAAGCGCGACGAGCGAGCCGGCGAGAACCATCGGCGTGCCTGCCTGCGCGAGCACGGCATGCGGCTTCGCGCTCGGCAGCCAAATCGTGAGAAAAAGCAGCCCGTCCCGGGCGAGCGTGAAGACCAGCGCGAAGCTCACCCACGCCATGGAGAGGTAGCTCGCCTGGTGCACGGCGTTGTCGAGCCAGGTTTCGGTGCGGCCGCGCTCGCGGCTCCAGTAGTGCACCGGAACGATCCAGATCAGGAAGAACGGCACGGCGAGGGCTGCGCGCGTCCAGGCGACGCCCGCGAGCCGCAGCGCGAGATAGGCGTACGCTGTGCCCACGAGCGCCGTCACGACCAGCACGAACGGCTGGAGCAGGCGGGTCAACGCCCGCTCCCGCTCGCCGCTCGAAAGCTACGCGGCGGCGAGCTCGAACTGGCGGCGCGTCTCTTCCACGACCCGGCGCACGATGAAATGCTCCTCGACGCCGAGGGGATGATCCGCCTGCACCCGCGCGTCGAACCAGTTGGCGCCCGCGTCATCGCGGTCGCGCATCCCGCGGATCGACGTGAAGCGGCAGCCTTCGCATTCTTGGTAGGCGGCGAGCTCCCAGTTGAGCAGGGCGAGGAGGTCTTGGGGAGATAGGGCTTGCATGCGAGCCAGCTTGCCTCCGCGGCGCGCAGCGCCTCTTGATGCAGGTCAAACCGGCTGACCCGGCTTGCGCGCGATGACGGTGGAGAAGTCCTTGCGCGTACCGCCGGGCGCATCGAACGACTGGCGCTGCGAGAGCTCGACCGTCCAGCCGGCGAGGCGGCTCTCGACCTCGTCCCGGCCGAAGAGGCAATAGGCCTGCGGATCGAACATGGCCATGTAGGTCGTGCCTTCGACCAGAACGTTGATGATGGCGCAGCCGCCCGGCGCCACGTGCGCGGCGATCTCGGATAGCAGCTCGAGCGCCGCGCCGCGGCGCATGAACATGAGCAGCCCGATGGCGACGATGCTGTCGTACTCGCCGGCGAGCCGATAGGCGGCGACCTCCGAGCACACGGCGGCGATACCGAGGCTTTCGGCGCGCGATACCTCGACGATGTGCACGATCGCGGTCAGGCTGGCATCCACCGCCACCACTCGAGCGCCGTTCCTCGCCGCCGCGATGGCGAGGTTGCCGAGGCCGCAGCCGAGGTCGAGCACGCGGCCGCGAACGAAGGGCAGCGCCGCTTCCTCGAAGGGGTTGAGCGCGAAATCCCCCGCGCCGACCTGCTTGCGGAACTGCGTGTCGAAGAAATCGATGCTGCGGCCCGTCATCCGCGCAAATACTAGCCTGCCCAAAAGAAAAGGGACCCGCAGGTCCCTTTCCAACCAGCTCCTCCTCGGAAAATTTCTAGGACGGGCGCGGCAGGGGGACGATGAAGTTCTCGCGCACAACGTCCTTGCCGGCGATCAGCTCCTCGGCTTCCCGCCGCTCCTCGTCGAACACGACCGCCGCGAGCTTCTGCAGCGTCTCGCGCGCTTCGTCGAGCGTGCGGCCGTGCGAGTTGACCCCGGGCAGCTCCTCGATGAAGCCGATGTAGCCGGAATTCGACTTGAGATAAACGGCGGTGAAGGCGAGACGTCCCTGTTCCATTCTTCCCTCCTGCGTGGATCAGCGAATCAGGTTACGCCTCTTACCTTTCAAAAGTGTTACTGGCCGAAAAGAAATGGAACAGCAAAACGCGTGTGGTCGTTCGTACGACAAAATTTTTGCGCCGCGGAAGCTGCGCTGCGCAATTGCTGCGCCGCTTCGCCGTCGCGTCGTCGTCGTTTCGTATTTGCTTATTCCGTCCTGCGCTCACTTCTCGAGGAGATTTCTTTTCTCTTTGATCTTCGCCCATTCGTCGGCGTCGCACGGCGCGGGCTTTCTTTCGATGATCGGCCGCCACTGCTGAGCGAGCACCCGGTTGAGCGCGACGAACTCGCGCTGGCTGTCCGGCACATCGTCTTCCGCAAGGATCGCCTCCACCGGGCACTCGGGCACGCAGAGCGTGCAATCGATGCACTCGTCGGGGTCGATGACCAGCATGTTGGGGCCCTCCCGGAAGCAGTCCACCGGGCACACGTCGACGCAGTCCGTGTATTTGCACTTGATGCACGACTCCGTAACCACGTATGCCATAAGGCCTTTTCCGTCAACAGTTTAACAGCTACTTGGGATGCGCCGGGGGCGCCCCCATAATAGAGTCTTCCCTTGGAACCGCGTTCGAGGAGCCATGAGCAGCAAAGATATCCGCCACGTCACCGATGACACGTTCGACCCCGAGGTCCTGAAGTCCGAGACGCCGGTGCTCGTCGACTATTGGGCCGAATGGTGCGGCCCGTGCAAGTCGATCGCGCCGATCCTCGACGAGGTGGCCCGCGAGTACGAGGGGCGCCTGAAGGTGGCGAAGATCAACGTCGACCAGAACCAGCTCACGCCGGCGAAGTTCGGCATCCGCGGCATCCCGACGCTCATGCTCTTCAAGAACGGCAACGTCGAGGCGACTCGCGTTGGCGCGCTGTCGAAGTCCCAGCTCACCGCTTTCCTTGACAGCAACATCTGAAGCTTTTAGGCTTTGACGCGTAGTCGAGCCCCCCGCCCTCAGAGGGGGCGGGGTTCTTAGCAACAGCACCAAAAATTCCTAAGGTTTCCGCGTCGCCGAAGCACTGGCGCGCACATCCCAAGTTATGGCCAGACCTCAAGCGGCCCCGCCCGAAGCGGCCAACGCCGAGCCAGCGCGCAGCGACGCGCAGCCGGAACAACCCAGGAACGATTCGGCGGGACAACAAGTCCCAGTTCCGCTGCATCTCTCGGAGCTGAAGTCCCACCACGTCACCCAGCTCGTCGAGATGGCCGTCGCGAACGGCATCGAGAACGCCAGCCGGCTGCGCAAGCAGGACCTGATCTTCGCGCTGCTCAAGAACCAGGCGAAGAAGGGCGCCTCGATCTACGGCGACGGCACGCTGGAAGTGCTGCCCGACGGCTTCGGCTTCCTGCGCTCGCCCGAGACCTCGTATCTCGCCTCCACCGACGACATCTACGTCTCGCCCTCGCAGATCCGCCGCTTCAACCTGCACACCGGCGACTCGATCGAAGGCGAGATTCGCACCCCCAAGGACGGCGAGCGCTACTTCGCGCTGGTCAAGGTCGACAAGGTCAACGGCGAGGCCCCCGAGGCGGCGAAGAACAAGATCCTCTTCGAGAACCTCACGCCGCTGCATCCGGACAAGCTGTTCAAGCTGGAGCGCGACATCAAGGCCGAGGAGAACATCACCGGGCGCGTCCTCGACATCGTCGCCCCGGTGGGCAGGGGCCAGCGCGGCCTGATCGTCAGCCCGCCCAAGGCCGGCAAGACGGTGATGCTGCAGCACATCGCCCACGCGCTCACCTCGAACTATCCCGACATCACGCTCATCGTGCTGCTCATCGACGAGCGGCCCGAGGAGGTGACCGACCTGCGGCGGACGGTCAAGGGCGAGGTGGTGGCGTCGAGTTCGGACAACGACACGGCCAACCACATCCGGGTGGCGGAACTGGTGCTGGAGCGGGCC
>DASQYN010000509.1:0-3567 GCA_035639215.1 Burkholderiales bacterium | reverse complement strand
ATCATCGCCTGATCGCCCTCATCCAGCGCGTTGCGGGCGCCGCCGTGCGCGTCGACGGCGTCGAGATCGCAGCCATCGGCCGCGGCATCCTGGCGCTGGTCGGCGTCGAGCGCGGCGACGGAGAAGCGGAGGCGAGACGGCTCGCCGAGCGCGTCGGCGGCTATCGCATCTTTCCCGACGCCCAGGGCAAGATGAACCTGTCGCTGAAGGAAACCGGCGGCGAGCTGCTCGCCGTGCCGCAATTCACCCTCGCGGCCGACACGGCGAGCGGCATGCGGCCGAGCTTCTCGAGCGCCGCCGCGCCGGAGGAGGGGCAGCGGCTATTCGCGAGGTTCGTGGAATGCGCCGCCCAGGCGCTTCAGGTGCGCAGCGGCCGGTTCGGCGCCGACATGAAGGTCAGCCTCGTGAACGACGGGCCGGTGACTTTCTGGCTGCAGGTGGCGCCGCCGAAGCGGTCTTGAAGGCGGCCGGGGCGACGACTTCCAGCAGCTCCACGTCGGGCGAATGCTCGAGCTCGCGGTGGCGGATGCGCGGCGGCTGGTAGAAGCACGTGCCGGCCTTCATCAGCACCTCGCCGACTCCCTCGTACTCGAAGCGCACCCAGCCCTTCAGCACGTAGACGAACTGCACCTCGCAGTCGTGCGCGTGCCACTCGCCATGCGGTGCCCGGCCGGGCCGGGCGCGGATGACGTGCGCGACCACTTTGCCGCGCGTGGCGCGCTTGATGCCGAGGTCTCGATACTCGAAGTAGCTGCGCAGGCCGCGCTTTGCGAACTTCGCATCGCGCAGGTGGGAGACTTTGAAACGGGCGGGCATGGCCCGCCAAGATACAAAATCCTTCTGCCGCCGCGCAATCTCTTTCTCAGTGGTGGATCTTGCCCACGCGGTCGACGATGGCGAAGTCGACGAACTGGGAACCGGTCCGGTCGGGGTGCGTGAAGTCGACGAAGAAGTCGCCGAGATCGACGCTCTTCATCCCGTGAACCGCCTTGGCGACGGCCGCAGGGCTGGCGCGCGTCTGGCGCAACGCGTGGACCAGGACCTTGGCGGCGATATATCCCTCCATCGACCGCTCGGCAAGGTCCGGGTCTTTGGCGGCCGCCGCGAGCTGCTGATACTCGCGGATCATGGCGATGCTGCGCGTCGTGGTGAGCGGCCAGAGCACGCCCAGGCCGTAGCCTTCCATCAGCTCGTTGTTCAGGCTTCGCTTCATGGCTTCGACGTCGATGACCGAGACGCCGAAGATCTGCGCCGTGCCGCCGCGCTGCCGGTACTGCTTCATGAACTCCACGGCCGCGGAGGTGACGGCGCCGAGATAGACGACCTGCGGATCGGACTTGAGCACTTCGTCGACCGCCGGCGTCACCTTGGTGGTGTTGCGCTCGTAGGGCGCCTTCGCCACCAGCTTGATGCCCAGCTTCGGCGCCGCGAGCTCGGCGCCGGCGAGGATGTCCTTGCCGAAGCCGTCGTCCTGGTACACCACCGCGACGCGCGTGTTGCCGATCAGGGACAGGATGTCGAACAGCCGCCGCACCTCGTCCCGGTAGCTCGCCTTGGTGACGAAGATGTTCGGCGCGCCGATCATCGAGCTCGCCCCTGAGATGGCGCCGACCAGGGGGACATGGCTGCGGGCGAGGATGCCGTCCTTGATCAGCGCCTCGTTGTTCGCCGTGCCGAGGACGCCGATGAAGGCGATGGGCGCGTCCTTGGCGAGGCTTTCCTTGACCAGCCGCACCGTCTCGTCGGCCTTGTAGCCGTCGTCGTAGGTGACGAGCCGGATGCGCTCGCCGCCTACGCCGCCGGTGCTGTTGACGTGGTTTAAATAGAGCTTGATGCCGGCGCGGATCGCCTTGCCGCTCAGCGCCTGGGCGCCGGTGAAGGCGGCAACCTGGGTGACGACCAGCTCCTTGCTCCAGGCCGCCGAGGCGAGCAGGCAGACGGTGGCGGCAACGACTGTTCTTATGGTTCGCTTCATAGACCCCCCAGGGCGAAGATCGCACGGGGCGCGCGTCACGATCTACGGAGGACTTCACAAAAGATGACATCGCCGTGAAAATTCACCCGATGTTCGAGCAGTTCATCGGCACGAAGCCCGTCGAGGAGCGTCACCGCATCGACGCCGCCTCCCTGGAGAAGTACATGGGGATAAAAATCGGCGCGCTCGAGCAGTTCAAGGGCGGTCAATCCAACCCGACCTACCGGATCACCGATGCCAACGGACGCCAGTACGTGCTGCGGCGAAAGCCGGCGGGCAAGCTGCTGCCCTCGGCGCACGCGGTCGATCGCGAGTATCGCGTCATCAAGGCGCTGCACGCGATCGGCTTCCCGGTCGCGCGGCCGCATCTGCTCTGCGAGGACGAGGCGGTGATCGGCACCGCGTTCTACGTGATGGACTACGTGGCAGGGCGCGTCCTCTGGGACCAGAGCCTGCCCGGCATGTCGAAGGACGAGCGCTTCGCCATCTGGGACGAGCTGAACCGCGTCATCGCCGCGCTGCACCTCGTCGACTACCGGGCGGTCGGGCTGGAAGGCTTCGGCAAGCCCGGCAATTACATCGAGCGGCAGATCGCGCGCTGGACCAAGCAGTACCGCGCTTCCGAGACCGAGCGCGTCGAAGCGATGGACAACCTGATCGAGTGGCTGCCGAAGAACATCCCGCCCGAGACGGGCACCACGGTCGTTCACGGCGACTACCGTCTCGACAACACGATCTTCCACCCGAGCGAGCCCAGGATCCTCGCCGTGCTCGACTGGGAGCTCTCCACGCTCGGCGACCCGCTCGCCGACTTCGCCTACCACTGCATGAGCTGGCACATCCCGCCGGGCCAGTTCCGCGGCATCGCCGGCTTGGACCTCGCTTCGCTCGGCATTCCGTCCGAGGCCGAGTACGTGCGGCGGTATTGCGAAAGGACGAACCGAAGGGCCATCGATGCGTCGCACTGGGATTTCTACCTGGCCTACAACCTGTTCCGCATCGCCGCCATCCTGCAGGGCATTCTCAAGCGCGTCGTCGATGGCACGGCGGCGTCCGCCCATGCGCGCGACGCCGGCTCGCGCGCGAAACCCATGGCCGAGCTCGGCTGGCAGCAAGTGGAGAAAATTCTGAGGAGAGCCGCGTGAACTTCGACTACACGCCCAAGGTCCAGGAGCTGCGCAAGCGGGTCATGGCCTTCATGGAAGAGCACATCTACCCGAACGAGCACAAGTTTCACGAGCACGTGCGAAGCAGCCGGCGCTGGGAGGTGGTGCCGGTGATCGAGGAGCTCAAGCCGAAGGCGCGTGCCGCGAAGCTGTGGAACCTTTGGCGGCCGAAGACGCACGGCGGCGAGCTCACCAACCTCGAGTACGCGCCGCTTTGCGAGATCATGGGCCGCGTCGAATGGGCGCCGGAAGTGTTCAACTGCTCGGCGCCGGACACCGGCAACATGGAGACGCTCCTCAAGTACGGCACGCCGGCGCAGATCGGGCAATGGTGCGAGCCGCTGCTGGAAGGGAAGATCCGCTCGGCATTTTTGATGACCGAGCCGAACGTCGCCTCGTCCGACGCCACGAACATCCAGACCAGGA
>DASQYN010000508.1:0-2613 GCA_035639215.1 Burkholderiales bacterium | reverse complement strand
GAGGAGCCACGCGCGGCCGTTGCCGCCGTGGAAGGTCTCGAGCGACTTGAACGCCCGCAGGCAGGCTTCCTGCACCACGTCCTCGGCGTTGCGCTCGTCCCGGGCGAGCCAGCGCGCGAAATCGTAAGCGGCGTCGAGATGCGCGGCGAAGAGCTGCTCGAAGCGCGCTACCCGGGCTCTCTCGTCCAACCTCGACCGCTCTTCCTCGCGTTGTAGAAGGGGCAGCGTTCCGCCAAGCGCGCGGGTTTGGGCCATGTAGTGCCGTACCTCCCGGGGCGCCGCTTTATTCCCGCATTTTCGCGCAAAGCCGGCCCGGGAATTTCGCCGGCCCTCGCCCGGTACTGGCCTGCATCGGACCGGATTTTCAACCGCACAGGAGGCACAGATGGCAACAGCAATCGACCGGCGGCAGTTCTTGAAGCTTGCGGGGCTGGGCAGCGTGGGCGTGGTGCTCGGCTCGGCACTGCCCGGCGTCGCGCGGGCGCATGGCGACGACGAGTTCTATTTCCTGCAGATGTCGGATACGCACTGGGGCTTCGAGGGGCCGCCGAACCCGGATGCCAAAGGCACGCTACAGAAGGCGGTGCAGGCGGTGAACAGCCTCGAAGCGCAACCCGACTTTATCATGTTCACCGGCGATCTCACGCACACCACCGACAGCCCTGTCGAGCGGCGCAAGCGCATGGCCGAGTTCAAGCAGATCGTGAGCGAGCTGAAGGCGAAAACCGTGCGCTTCATGCCCGGCGAGCACGATGCGTCGCTCGACAACGGCAAAGCCTTTCAGGAATTCTTCGGCCCCACGCACTACGCCTTCGAGCACAAGGGGGTGCACTTCATCGTGCTCGACAACGTGTCCGACCCGCGCGCGCGCATCGGCGACGAGCAGCTCGCCTGGCTCGCCGCCGACCTGCAGCGGCAGAAGGCCGAAGCGCCGATCGTCGTCTTCACCCACCGGCCGCTCTTCGATCTCGCGCCGCAATGGGACTGGGCGACCCGGGACGGCGCGGCGGCGATCGAGCTGCTCATGCCGCACCCGAACGTGGCCGTCTTCTACGGCCACATCCACCAGGAGCATCACCACATGACGGGCCACATCGCGCACCACGCGGCGAAGGGCCTGATGTTCGCGCTCCCGGCGCCCGGCTCCCAGCCGAACCGCACGCCCGTCCCGTGGGACCCCGCGCATCCGTACCAGGGGCTCGGCTTCCGCGACGTCGAAGCCGACGTCGATGAAGCGCGCTACGAGATCACGGAGCTGCCGGTGATTCGCGCATGAAGACGAACCTCAACCGGCGGGCGGCGCTCACCACGGGCATGCTCGCCCTGCTCGGCCTCGGCTACGGCGGCGGCTTCGTGCTCGCCGAATCCGCCGCGCCGCGGCCGAAGGTGGTGCGGCTCACGGCCAGGCGCTTCGCTTACAGCCCGGCGCACCTGACGCTCAAGAAGGGCGTGCCGGTGGTCCTGGAGCTGAAGAGCCTGGACGTGCTGATGGGCTTCAACCTGCCGGATTTCGGCCTGCGCGCGGACATGCTGCCCAACCAGGCGGCCCGGGTGCCGTTCGTCCCGGACAAGACGGGGAAGTTCGTCTTCCTCTGCGACATCTTCTGCGGCACCGGTCACGAGCAGATGCAGGGCACCCTGACCGTGGTGGATTAACCGACCTCGAGGCTCGCGTTCTCCAGGTCGGTGACCAGCATGTGCCCCGGCGAATGCGTGATGCAGAGCGTCGGCTTCGCCTCGAGCACCACCGACTGGGGCGTGATGCCGCAGGCCCAGAACACCGGCAGCTCGTCCTCGCGCATCTCGGTCGGATCGCCGGCCCAGGGCTGGGCGAGGTCGGCGATGCCGATCAGATCCGGCCGGCCGATGTGCACCGGAGAGCCGTGCACCCGCGGGTAGCGGGCGGTGATCTCGATCGCCCGGATCGCGTCGGCCGGCTTGAACGGGCGCATCGAGACGACGAGCTTGCCGCGGAAACGCCCGGCCGGGACGGTCTCGACGCTCGTGCGGTACATCGGCACGTTTCGCCCCTGCTCGACGTAGCGCAGCGTCAGGCCCGCCTTCATCAGCGCTTCCTCGAAGGAGAACGAGCAGCCGAGGATGAAGGTGACGAGGTCGTCGCGCCACACCGCTCTCAGGTCCGTCAGGTCCTCTTCATGAACCCCGTTCCTGAAGACGCGGTAGCGCGGCACGTCGGTGCGAATGTCGATATCGGCGCCCAGCGCCGGTAGCCGCGGATCGCCGGGCGCCGACATGGCGAGCAGCGGACAGGGCTTGGGGTTTCTCTCGCAGAAGGCGCGGAAGTCCTCGGCGTACCGCAGCGGCAGGATGCAGACGTTGCCCTGGACATAGCCGCGGGCAAGGCCGGCGGTATGCGAGCGGTGCCGGCCCTCCCGGATCGCCTGCCTCACCTCGCGGGGGTGGTCCATCGGCCGATCATAGCGGTTAAGATATTTCGATGTACGTCCCGGCCGGCGTCATACCCGCGGTCCTCCTGCCCTTCCACGACGACCTGTCGATCGACGAGGCGACCTACCGGGCGCACCTGCGCGACGTGGCGGCCGCGGAAGGAATCTCCGCCATCACCGTCAACGCGCATGCTTCCGAGGTGGC
>DASQYN010000507.1:0-4651 GCA_035639215.1 Burkholderiales bacterium | reverse complement strand
AGTGGCCGGTGAGCATCGGGCCGCCGGGCACCAGCAGCGCGGGCAGGTCGACCGAGGCGGCCGCCATCAGCAGCGCGGGGATGGTCTTGTCGCAGCCGCCGAGCAGCACCACGCCGTCGAGCGGGTTGCCGCGAATCGACTCCTCGGCGTCCATGCTGGCCAGGTTGCGATAGAGCATCGCGGTCGGCCTGAGCAGCGTCTCGCCGAGCGACATGACCGGGAACTCGAGCGGGAAGCCGCCGGCCTCGAGCACGCCGTTCCGCACATGCTCCGCGAGCACGCGAAAATGCGTGTTGCACGGCGTGAGCTCGGACCAGGTGTTGCAGATGCCGATGACCGGCCGGCCGTCGAACTGGTCGTTCGGCACGCCGCGGTTCTTGACCCAGCTCCTATAGATGAAGCCGTAGATGTCCTGGCGACCGAACCACTGGACGCTCCTTTGCTTCGGCTTCTTAGTAGGTGGCACGGCCGCCCGAGATATCGAATACGGCGCCCGTCGAGAACGAGCAGTCGGAAGAGGCGAGCCAGCAGGCGAGCGCGGCGATCTCGTCCACCTCCACGAACCGGCCCATGGGAATCTTGGACAGCATGTAGTCGATGTGGCTCTGGGTCATCTGCTCGAAGATCGCGGTCTTCGCCGCGGCCGGCGTAATGCAGTTCACCAGCACACCGACCTGCGCGAGCTCCTTGCCCAGGCTCTTCGTGAGCGAGATCACGCCGGCCTTCGAAGCGGAATACGCGACCGCGTTCGGGTTGCCTTCCTTGCCGGCCACCGAAGCGATGTTGACGATGCGACCGTAGCGCGCCTTCACCATGTACGGCGCCACGGCGCGGCAGCAAAGGAACTGGCTCGTCAGGTTCACGCGCAGCACGCGCTCCCACTCCTCGATCGGGTAATCGACCGTCGGCGTGTTCTTGCCGGCGATCCCCGCGTTGTTCACGAGCACGTCGATCTTGCCGAGCTCGCCGATCGCGCGCTGGGTCGCCTTTTCCACGGACGCGGGATCGCCGACGTCGACCTTCGGCGAGACGTCGAGATCCCAGATCAGCACCTTGGCGCCGGACTGCTCGAGCCGCCGCGCGATCGCTGCGCCGATGCCTTGCACGCCGCCGGTGACGACCGCCGTGCGGCCAGTGAAATCGAGGCGATTCATGAACGCCGAGAAGTATAATCGCTGCCCCTCTGGGGTTATCGCATGGCCGGAAGACTCGCCGGAAAGACCGCTTTCATTACCGCCGCCGGACAGGGCATGGGACAGGCCGCGGCGCTCGCCTTCGCGCGCGAGGGCGCGCGCGTCTGGGCCTCCGACATCAACGCGCCGGCGCTGAAGGCGATCGAGGGCAAGGAGGGCATCCGCACGTCGGTACTTGATGTCACGGACGAGGCGGCCATCGAAAGAACGGCGAAGCAGGCCGGCGACGTGGACGTGCTCTTCAACTGCGCAGGCATCGTGCACCACGGCTCGATTCTCGACGCCACGCCCAGGGACTGGGACCAGGCCTTCGCCGTGAACGTGCGCTCGATGTTCCTCGTAAGCCGGGCCTTCCTGCCCGGCATGCTTAAGAAGGGCCGCGGCTCGATCATCAACATGGCTTCGGTCGCCTCGTCGATCCGCGGGCTGCCCAACCGCTGCGTCTACGGCGCGAGCAAGGCGGCGGTGATCGGGCTCACCAAGTCGATCGCCGCCGACACCGTCGGGAAGGGCATCCGCTGCAATGCCGTCTGCCCGGGCACCGTCGACACGCCTTCGCTGCAGGGCCGCATCAACGCTTTCGCCGACCCCGTGCAGGCGCGCAAGGACTTCGTCGCGCGCCAGCCCATGGGTCGCCTCGGCACGGTGGACGACATCACCGGCCTGCTCGTTTTTCTCGCATCCGACGAGTCGCTGTTCGCGACCGGCAACGCCTATTCGATCGACGGGGGAATGACCATATGAAGCTCTGCCGCTACGGCAAGCCCGGCTACGAAAAGCCGGGGATGATCGACGGAGAGGGAAAGCTGCGCGACCTCTCCAAGATCATCGACAACATCGGCCCGAACGAGCTCTCGCCGCGCGGCCTGAAGGTGCTGGCGCGCCTGAAGTCCGAGACCCTGCCGCTCGTGAACGGCGCGCCGCGCTTCGGCGTGCCCTATGTCGGCATCGGCAAGTTCATCGCCATCGGCCTCAACTACTCCGACCACGCCAAGGAAGCGGGCCTGCCGCTGCCCGCCGAGCCGATCGTCTTCATGAAGGCCACGACCTGCATCAACGGGCCAAGCGACGACGTGGTCCAGCCGAAGAACTCGAGCAAGCTCGACTGGGAAATCGAGCTCGGCGTGGTCATCGGCACGCAGGCCCGCTACGTCGACGAGGCCGCGGCGCTCAACCATGTTGCCGGCTATTGCATCGTCAACGACGTGTCGGAGCGCTCATTCCAGATGGCCACCAGCCAGTGGGACAAGGGCAAGGGATTCGACACCGCCGGCCCGATCGGCCCCTGGCTGGTGACGACCGACGAGATCGCCGACCCGCAGAGCCTCGACATGAAGCTCGAGGTGAACGGCCGCGTCATGCAGAGCGGCAGTACGCGCACCATGGTGTTCAACGTGGCGAAGATCGTCTCGCACGTCAGCCAGTACATGACGCTCCTCCCCGGCGACATCATCGCCACGGGGACGCCGCCCGGCGTCGGCCTGGGCATCAAGCCGAGCCCGGTGTTCCTCAAGCCCGGCGACGTCATGACCCTCACCATCGAAGGGCTCGGGCAGCAAAGGCAGAAAGTCGTCCCCTATTCGGCCTAGTGCCGAGCTGAGTTTTCCGCGCTGCCGCACGATCTAGGCGGGGGTATGCTGGGCGCATGAACAAACGCGCCGAGATGACAGGACTGGAGCAGGCGGCCTTCTGGATGCCGTTCACCGCGAACCGGCAGTTCAAGAAGGCGCCGCGTCTGCTCGCGCGCGCCGAAGGAATGCACTACTGGACGCCGGAAGGCCGGCAGATCCTCGACGCCTGCGCGGGACTGTGGTGCGTGAACGCCGGCCACTGCCGGCCGAAGATCGTCCAGGCGATCCAGCGGCAGGCGGCGGAGATGGACTTCGCGCCTACCTTCCAGATGGGGCACCCGCTCGCCTTCGAATTCGGCGAACGGCTTGCGGCGATTGCGCCGGCCGGGTTCAAGCGAGTCTTCTTCACCAACTCCGGCTCGGAGTCGGTCGACAGCGCACTGAAGATCGCCCTTGCCTACCATCGCGCGCGCGGCGAGCCCGGCCGCTTTCGGCTGATCGGGCGCGAGCGCGGCTACCACGGCGTGAATTTCGGCGGCATGGCGGTCGGCGGCCTCGGGCCGAACCGCAAGATGTTCGGCCCGGGCGTGGCCGGCGTCGACCACCTGCGGCACACGCATGGCCTGCAGAGCAACCGATTCGCAAAAGGGCAACCGCCCGAAGGCGCCGACCTCGCGGACGACCTCGAGCGCCTATGCACGCTGCACGATCCCTCCACCATCGCCGCCGTGATCGTCGAGCCGGTGGCGGGCTCAGCCGGGGTCCTCGTGCCGCCGAAGGGCTATCTCGAGCGCCTGCGCGAGATCTGCTCGAAGCACGGCATCCTGCTCATCTTCGACGAGGTGATCACCGGCTTCGGCCGGCTGGGCCAGCCCTTCGCCTCGCAGCGCCTCGGCGTCACGCCCGACCTCTTCACGGCAGCCAAGGGCATGACCAACGGCACGGTGCCGATGGGCGCCGTCTTCGTGCGCGACGACATTTACGACGCTTTCATGCGCGGGTCCGACGGCATCGAGCTTTTCCACGGCTACACCTATTCCGGCCACCCGCTAGCCTGCGCCGCTGGGATCGCCTCGCTGGATGTCTACGAGGAGGAGGGCCTGCTAACCCGTGCCCAATCCCTCGAGAAATACTGGCAGGACGGCCTCCATGCGCTGAAAGGCGCGCCGCGCGTCATCGACGTGCGAAACGTCGGCCTCATGGGGGCGATCGAGCTCGAGCCGCGCCCCGGCACGCCCGGCGCCCGCGGCTACGCCGCCCTCGTGAAGTGCTTCGAGGCCGGCCTCCTGGTGCGCTATACGGCCGACACGCTGGCCTTCTCGCCGCCGCTCATCGTCGAGCAGGCGCAGATCGACCAGATCTTCGAGACGGTCGGCAAGGTCCTCGCGACCCTGGAGTAGGAAAAGCTCTCTTCTATTTGGCGGCGGCGCGCACCACGCCCAGCCGGCGCCCGCGCGCCGGCTGCTTCAGGCGCGCCGGGGCGACGAGGTCCCGGACGTAGTTGGGCAGCGCGAAGACGCCTTCGTGCGTCTCGCCGTTATAGAACTGCAGCGCCTGGAGCTTGCGCGCCTCGATGCGCCGGTCGATCTCGTCGGCGGTGAAGGACTTGGGATCGAGCTTGTCGGAGCACACCGCCATCGCCCAGAGCGAGCCGTAGAGCGGGATGTACATGGTGTACACCCGCACGATGCGGAAGACGCTGTTCAGCCTCTGGGCGAGCTCGGCCACCCGCTGCGGCTGCGCCACCGGCGAGCCGAGGTGCAGCGTGAGCGCCCCGCCGGGGGCGAGCGCGGTGCGAAGCTGCTGGAAGAATTCGAGCGAGTAGAGCGCCGCCGCGGGGCCGACCGGGTCGTTGAGGTCCAGCGCGATGAGGTCGAACCGCTCCTG
>DASQYN010000506.1:0-4854 GCA_035639215.1 Burkholderiales bacterium | reverse complement strand
AGCCCCGAGCGGCGCAATGCGGTGCGCATCGCGCGCATCGCCGAAGCGGCCGGCGTGCAGCTGCTCGCGGTGCACGGCCGCACCCGCGCCTGCATGTTCGAAGGCCAGGCCGAGTACGACACCATCGCCGAGGTGAAGGCGGCGCTGCGCATCCCGGTCATCGCCAACGGCGACGTGCGCACCCCGGAAGACGCTCGGCGCGTGCTCGAGCACACGGCGGCGGACGGCATCATGATCGGACGCGCCGCTCACGGGCGGCCGTGGCTCTATGGCGCGGTGGCGCGCTATCTTGCGAGCGGCGAGCGCGTGGCGGCGCCGGCACCGCGCGAAATCGGCCGGGTGCTCATCGAGCATCTCGACGGGCTTTACGATCTCTATGGCCATGAGCACGGGGCACGCGTCGCACGCAAGCACATCGGCTGGACGGTGCGCGGCCTGCCCGGGGGAGAAGCGCTGCGCTCGGCGGTGAACGTCATCGGCGTCGCCGAGGCGCAACGGGCCGCGGTCAACGACTATTTCGAAAGGCTCGCCGCATGAGCCGCAGCAACGAGCTGCACGACGCCGTGAAACGCTCGCTGGAGCGCTACTTCAAGGACATGGACGGCGAGAAACCGACCTCGATCTACGAGATGGTGCTGAAGAACATCGAGAAGCCGATGATCGAGACCGTGCTCGGCCATGCCGAGGGCAACCAGTCGCTCGCCGCCGAGATGCTCGGCATCAACCGCAACACGCTGCGCAAGAAAATGCAGCAGCTGCGGATCAAAGGGTAGTGACGAAGGTCAGGCGGGCGCTCCTCAGCGTCTCCGACAAATCCGGCATCATCGAGCTCGCGCGCGGCTTGAGCGCGCTCGGCGTGGCGCTCGTCTCGACCGGCGGCACGGCGCAGCTCCTCGCGCGCGAAGGCATCGCCGTCAGCGAGGTGTCGGCAGTCACCGGATTTCCCGAGATGCTGGACGGCCGCGTGAAGACGCTGCATCCGAAGATCCACGCCGGCCTGCTCGCGCGGCGCGACGATGCGAAGCACCACGCGGCGCTGCGCGAGGCCGGCATCGAGCCGATCGACCTTCTCGTCGTCAACCTGTATCCGTTCCAGTCGACCGTCGCCGACCCGGATTGCCGGCTCGAGGACGCGGTCGAAAATATCGATATCGGCGGTCCGGCGATGCTGCGCGCGGCGGCAAAGAACCATGCCGGTGTGACCGTGGTCGTCGATCCGGCGGATTACCCGCGGGTGCTCGACGAGCTGCGCGCGCACGGCGCAACCTCCGACGAAACGCGCTTCGCGCTCGCCTGCAAGGTGTTCGCCCACACCGCCGCCTACGACGGCGCGATCGCGAGCTACCTCGCCTCGCTCGACCCGGGCGGCAAGCGGGCCGAGTACCCGGGCTTCCTCAGCCTGCAGTTCCGCAAGCTGCAGGACCTGCGCTACGGCGAGAACCCGCACCAGAGCGCGGCCTTCTATCGCGACGAGCGGCCGGTACCTGGCGTCCTCGCCGGATATCGCCAGGTGCAGGGCAAGGAGCTTTCGTACAACAACATCGCCGACGCGGACGCGGCCTGGGAATGCGTGAAGCAGTTCGAGGAGCCGACGTGCGTTATCGTGAAGCATGCCAATCCCTGCGGCGTCGCGACGGCGGACAGCCCCGCCGCCGCGTACGCGAAGGCTTTCAAGACCGACCCGGTCAGCGCGTTCGGCGGCATCCTGGCGTTCAACCGTGTCCTCGACCTCCCGGCCGCCCGGGCGATCGGCGGGCAATTCGCAGAGGTGATCATCGCTCCGCGCGTCGAGCGGGATGCCGCGAGCGAGCTCTCCCGGAAGGCCAATCTGCGAGTACTCGAAATTCCGCTGGCGCGTGAAGCGCAGGCGCACGACTACAAGCGCGTCGGCGGCGGCCTTCTCGTGCAGAGCACGGATGCACGGCCGATCGACCGCGCCGAGCTCAAGGTAGTGACCCGCAAGGCGCCGAGCGAGGCGCAATGGGCAGACCTGCTCTTCGCCTGGCGAGTCGCCAAGTTCGTGAAGTCGAACGCCATCGTCTTCTGCCGCGACGCCATGACGCTCGGGGTCGGCGCCGGGCAGATGAGCCGCGTCGACAGCGTGCGCATCGCCTCGCTGAAGGCCGCCTCGGCCAAGCTCGAGCTTGCGGGCTCGGTCGTCGCCTCCGACGCCTTCTTCCCGTTCCGCGACGGCCTCGACGTGCTCGCGCAGGCCGGCGCTGCGGCGGTGATCCAGCCCGGCGGCAGCGTGCGCGACGACGAGGTGATCGCGGCGGCCGACGAGCACGGCATCGCGATGGTGTTCACCGGCGTTCGCCACTTCAGACACTGATGAAGATCCTGGTTGTCGGCTCCGGCGGGCGGGAACATGCCATGGCATGGCGCCTTGCGCAGAGCCCCCGCGTACAGAAAGTGTATGTCGCGCCGGGCAACGGCGGCACCGCAGCCGAGAACGGCGTCGAGAACCTCGCCGTTACGGAGATCCCGAAGCTCATCGACTTCTGCCGCAAGGAGACGATCCAGCTCACCGTGGTCGGCCCCGAGGCGCCGCTCGCCGCCGGCATCGTCGACGAGTTCCAGGCGGCGGGGCTGCGCATCTTCGGTCCGACGCGCGCCGCGGCGCAGCTCGAGTCCTCCAAGGACTTCGCCAAGCGCTTCATGGTGCGCCACGGTCTGCCGACCGCGCGCCATGCCACCTTCACGAGCGCTGCCGAGGCGAAGGCCTATGTCGACCGGGAAGGCGCGCCGATCGTAATCAAGGCCGACGGGCTCGCCGCAGGCAAGGGCGTGGTCGTCGCGACGACACGCGACGAGGCGCACCGCGCCGTCGATGCCATGCTCGGCTCGGGCAGCCTCGGCGAGGCCGGCGCGCGCGTCGTGATCGAGGAGTTCCTGCGGGGCGAGGAGGCGAGCTTCATCGTCATGAGCGACGGCACGCACGTTCTGCCCCTTGCCACCAGCCAGGACCACAAGCGACTGCGCGACGGCGACGAGGGACCGAACACCGGCGGCATGGGCGCGTATTCGCCCGCGCAGGTGGTCACGCCGAAGGTCCACGCACGCGTCATGCGCGAGATCGTGCTTCCGGCCGTGCAGGGCATGGCGAAGGACGGCGTGCCGTATGTCGGCTTCCTCTACGCCGGGCTGATGATCGACGCGTCCGGCAACCCGCGCACGCTGGAATTCAACTGCCGGCTGGGCGACCCGGAGACGCAGCCGATCCTGCTGCGCCTCAAATCCGATCTCCTGGAGCTCATCGATCGGGCGCTCGCCGGCGCGCTGGAGCGCGCTGCGGTCGAGTGGGACCGCCGCGCGGCGCTCGGCGTAGTCCTCGCCGCCGCCGGGTACCCCGAAGAGCCCCGCAGGGGCGACGCCATCGAAGGGCTGCCGAAGCCCGCCGAAGACCTGCACGTGTTTCACGCCGGCACCCGCCTCGATCATGGAAACTTGGTGACGAACGGCGGCCGGGTGCTCTGCGTCACGGCGCTCGGCGACTCGATCCGCATGGCGCGAACCCGCGCCTACGAGGCGGTGGATCGAATCCGCTTCGCCGGGATGCAGTACCGGCGCGACATCGGCCATCGCGCGCTGACGAAGAAGCGGCCCGCGTGAAGGCGCAGGTGGTCCACGACTATCTCCTTCGCCTGCAGGAGGAGACGGTGGCCGCCCTGGAGGCGCGCGGCGGCGGACACTTTCGCCGCGACGCCTGGGCGCGCCCTGAGGGCGGCGGCGGCGTCACGCGGGTGATCGAGGACGGCGCGCTGTTCGAACGCGGCGGCGTCAACTTCTCGCGAGTGCACGGCCTGCGGCTGCCGCCGTCCGCGACGGCGGCGCGGCCGCAGCTCGCCGGCCGGGCCTACGAGGCGATGGGCGTGTCCCTCGTCCTGCATCCGGCCAACCCTTACTGCCCGACGGTGCACATGAACGTGCGCTTTTTCGAAGCCGGCGATATCTGGTGGTTCGGCGGCGGCATGGACCTCACCCCGTACTACGGCTTCGCAGAGGATGCGCGCCATTTCCATGCCAGCTGCCGCGACGCGCTCGCGCCTTTCGACGCCGAGTACTATCCGCGCTTTAAGCGCTGGTGCGACGAGTACTTCTATCTACGCCACCGCGGCGAGACGCGCGGCGTTGGCGGCATCTTCTTCGACGACCTCGCCGAGCGCGACTTCGACTTCTCGTTCGCGCTGACGCGCTCAGTGGCGGAGCACTTCCTTCCTGCCTACGTGCCGATCCTCGAGAAGCGCAGGCACACCGCTTACGGCGAGCGCGAGCGCAGCTTCCAGTCCTACCGGCGCGGCCGCTACGTGGAGTTCAACCTCGTCTACGACCGAGGCACGCTCTTCGGCCTGCAGTCGGGTGGGCGCACCGAGTCGATCCTGATGTCCATGCCGCCGCGCGCCGAGTGGCGCTACGACTGGCAGCCCGAGCCCGGATCGCCCGAAGAGAAGCTCTACACCGAGTTCCTGAAGCCCCGCGACTGGCTCTGAAGATTCAAGGGAGCTCTGCGGCGCGGCGGTAGTGCCGCTGCGCTTCGTCGGCCTTGCCGAGGCGTTCCTCGAGTCGCGCGAGCTCGAGGCGTGCGTTGCGGGTTTCCTCGAACGACAGACTCGCCTCGAGGAAGCTTTTCGCCTTGCCCCAGAGCTCGGCCTGCGCGCAGAGGCGGCCGAGCATGGCGAGGAGATCGGGATCCCGGTCGTGATCGAGCAGCCAGCGTTCGCCGCGCTCGATTCGCAGGCGCGCCTCCTCGGCGCGCGCCGCGGCGTCGAGCCCGCCCGGCAGCTCGCCGTAGAGCGCGACGAGCCGCGAGCTCCATTCGGCCGCGAGCGCCTTCTCGAGGATCTCGCGCGCGAG
>DASQYN010000505.1:0-4989 GCA_035639215.1 Burkholderiales bacterium | reverse complement strand
CGCCCAGCCCGACGAAGCGCTCGGGCGCCCGGTCGATCATCGCCGCGATCTGGTCGTTCAGGTAGCGCACCATCACCTTGGCGTCGTCGAGCGGCAGCCAGTAGGAGAGGAGCTCGGGCATCGGCGAGATCGCCTGGCGCGTGACCTGCATGCCGCCCATGTCCTCGATGCGCCGCGGCACGCTCCAGCAGCCGTCGGACACGGTGCGGTAGACCTTGCCCGAGATCATCACGTGCTTGTGGCAGGCGTGCGCCTCGGCCATCGATGGCCAGGGCACGCCGGCGTTGCGCCCGGCGTAGGGCGGGAAGCTCTCGGGGACGATGTGCGTGTGGATGTCGATACAGTCGGCCATGGGGATAACCTCGGACCGATTATAGAATTCGACCCATGAAACGATTCCTGTTCCTCGTCGCCTGTTTCGCCTTCGGCACCGCGCACGCCGAGTGGCCCGACCACCCGGTCAAGATCGTCGCGCCTTTCGCCCCCGGCGGCACCGCCGACACCCTCGGGCGCCTGATCGCCGCCCAGCTCACCGAGCGGCTGAAGCAGCCGTTCGTGGTCGAGAACAAGCCCGGCGCGGGCGGCGCGGTCGGCTCGGAGCTGGTCGCGAAGAGCGATCCGGACGGCTATACCTTCGTCGTCTCGGGCATCGCTTCGCACGTCATCGCGCCCAACCTGCCGCGCGGCACCGGCTACGATCCGATGAAGGACTTCACCCACGTCGCGCTGCTCGGCGGTCCGCCGGCGGTGTTCGCGGTGAACCCGGACCTGCCGGCGAAAACGCTGAAGGACTTCATCGCGCTCGCCAAGCAGCAGCCGGGCAAGCTCACCTACGGCTCGCCGGGCAACGGCACGCAGGGGCAGCTGGTCGCCGAGCTCTTCAAGCACGAGGCGGGGATCAACCTCGTTCACGTGCCCTACAAGGGCGCCTCGCGAGCCGTGCAGGATCTGCTCGGCGGGCAGATCAGCTCCATCTCCACCACGCTCACCACCGCCTCGGGGCAGATCAAGGGCGGCCGGGCGCGCGCGCTCGCGCTCTCCTCGGAGAAGCGCCTGCCGGACTATCCGGACATTCCCACCTTCGCCGAGCAGGGCTACCCGAATATCGTCGGCACCGTCTGGTTCTCGCTCTCCGGCCCGGCCGGCGTGCCGGCCGAGATCGTCGACAAGCTGAACGCCGAGGTGCGCCGCGCGCTGCAGTCTCCGGAAGTGCGCGAGCGCGTACGGCACGACGGCATCGAGCCGAACGACCTCGATGCAAAGCAGTTCACCGCCTTCGTCGCCGCCGAGCTGAAGCGCTGGGCGCCAATCGTCAAGGCCTCCGGCGCCAAGAACGACTAGAAAAAGGGGTCAGGACCCTTTTCCGTTAGCTGCGCGTCGCCCGGAAAAGGGTCCTGACCCCTTTTTCTAGCGCCGATGCCGCTACTCCGCGTGCTCCGGGCCGTGCTCTGGTCCTTCTTCGGCATCCGGCGCGGAGCGGATGCCGCGCGCGATCTCCAGGAGGCGCGTCCCCGCACCATCATCGCCGCCGGAGCGCTACTCGCCGCCATCCTCATTGCGCTCGTGGTGACGGTGGTGCGGTTCGTCGTTCCGCACCGCGCCGAGGAGCGAAAGAAAGAGGCGCTTTCCGTCGCGCAAGTCGCGCAGCCGCCCACGCTTCACGGACCGGTTGTCGTGCGCGATACGATGGAAGAGCGCGTCGCGCCCTGCACGACGTGCCACGGCAGCGAGACGCAGGCGACGAAAGACGGCTTCTCGCCGCGCATCGCGGGCAAGCCCGCCGGCTATCTCTTCAACCAGCTCGTGAGCTTCCGCGACGGGCGGCGCACCTATCCGCCGATGGTTTACCTCGTGCAATACATGACCGACGGCTACCTGCGCGAGATGGCCGAGGACTTCGCGCGGCTCGAGCTGCCTTACCCGCCGCCCGAAGCCGCGGCTTTGCCGGACGCGGCGCAGGCGCGCGCGCGTCGCATCGTCGAGCACGGCGACCCGCAGCGCGACGTGCCGGCGTGCGTCGCCTGCCATGGCGCACGGCTCTCCGGAACGCAGCCGGCGATTCCCGCCGTGCTCGGCCTGCCGCGGCAATACCTCAATGCGCAGTTCGGCGCATGGCGAAACGGGCGGCTGCGCTCGGTCGCGCCGGACTGCATGGCGGAGGTGGCGCGCCGCCTGGCGCAGGAAGACATCTCTCTCCTCGCATCATGGCTCGCCGCGCAGCCGGTTCCTGCGGACATGAAGCCGGCGCCCGCGCCGCGCGAGCTGCCCCTCGAATGCGGCGCGGTGGACATTGCTCAGCAGGTAAGTCGACCATCGGCTGGGAAGCGGCCGATTTCAGTGGAGAAAGGCAGAGGCGAATATCTCGTCACCGCGGGCGACTGCATCGCCTGCCACACCGCCGTCGGCGGCGCGCCGTTCGCCGGCGGGCGCGCTATCGAAACGCCTTTCGGCACGGCGTACTCGAGCAACATCACCCCGGACGCGGCGACCGGCATCGGCGCCTGGTCGGCCGACGATTTCTGGCGCGCGCTGCACGACGGACGCTCGAGGGACGGGCGGCTGCTCTATCCCGCGTTCCCGTATCCGAGCTTCACGAAGGTCACGCGCGAGGACGCGGATGCGATGTATGGCTATCTGCGCACGCTGCCCGCGGTCGAACGCCCGAACACGCCCCACCGCCTGCGCTTCCCGTACAGCACGCAGGCCGCCCTCGCGGCTTGGCGCGCGCTCTTTTTCCGTCCGGGGATCTTCGAATCGCAGCGCGATCGCGGCGCCGAGTGGAACCGCGGCGCCTACCTCGTGCGCGGGCTGGGACATTGCGATGCCTGCCATGCGGGCCGCAACATCTTCGGCGCGGTGAGCCACAGCCTCGATCTCGGCGGCGGCCTTATCCCGATGCAGAACTGGTATGCGCCGCCGCTCGCGCCCGGCGCCTGGGAGGCCGCGCATGTGGTCGAGCTCCTGCGCACCGGCGCTTCGCCGCGCGGCATGGCGATGGGGCCGATGGCGGAAGTCGTGTACCGCAGCACGCAATACCTCGAGCAGCAGGACAGGCGGGCGATCGCCGCGTACTTGGAGTCCGTCAAGCCGCCGCCGCGGGCGCGACCGCAAGCGATGGCGGATCCGCGCGCGCTCGCACGCGGCGGCGAGGTTTACCAGGAGCATTGCGCGCAATGCCATGGCGACGACGGCGAGGGAGCGTTCCCTGCGTATCCGGCGCTCGCCGGCAATCCGAGCATGGCCGGCGCGCTCGCCGCGAACGCGATCAAGGCGGTGCTGAACGGCGGCTATGCGCCCGCGACGTCGGCCAACCCGCGCCCCTATGGCATGCCGCCCTATTTCAGCCGGCTCGGCGACGACGACATCGCTGCGGTGCTCACGTATGCGCGCGCCTCGTGGGGCAATCGCGGCGCGCCGGTATCGGCGCTGGACGTCGAGCGCTTCCGCTGAAAAAGGGGTCAGGACCCTTTTCTCTTCAGTTGAGGTTGTCGGAAAAAGGGTCCTGACCCCTTTTCCTAATGCCCGCCGCTTCCGTCCTTGCCCGAGTCGCCCTTGGAATACACGCGCGGATCCCATTCGGTATAGAAGTGCTGCACGCGGCCGTCGGGACCGAAGATGACGTGCAGCAGCTTGATTACCTCGACGTCGCGATAGCGGTAGCTCCACGACTGCGTGCCGCCGGCATAGGAGCGCTGCTCGGAAACCGGGCTCGGTCCGACCGTCGCCACCACGTCGTCGGGCGTCATGCCGGGGTGCAGGCTCTTGAAGTTCGCCTCGGTGAGGAGGTTGCGCACGTCGCGCACTCGCCCATCCGCGCCGAAGGTGACGCGATCGATGCGGTAGCCGAAGGGTTGTTGCGAATAGTCCCGGTATTCCTCGCCGGTGGCGAGGCGGCCGCTCGCGGCGGGCTTGCCGAGCGCCGCGCTCACCTCGGGCTCCGTCATGCCGGGAGAAATATTCCGCTGCGCCGTGGCGGCGCAGCCGGCGAGCGCGGCGAGGAGGAGGGCGGAATACGCGAGCTTCAACACGGTGCCGGTTGGACAACGCCGCGCGGCATCCGTTTATTCCTAGACTCCGTAGCCCTTTTCCTTGAGCGCCTTGTCGACCCAGCCTCGGTCGACGGTGCCGGCGACGATCTCCTTCATCGACTTGGTTTCCTTCTCGAGGATCGCCCGCGCGGAAGCGAGCACCTTCTCGGCGATCTCCTGCGGGATGGCGACGAGGCCGTCCGCGTCGCCGACGATGATGTCGCCCGGATTCACCGGCATGCCGCCCATCATGATCGGCACGTTGATCTCGCCCGGGCCGTTCTTGTAGGGCCCGCGGTGCGTGACGCCCGCCGCGAACACCGGATAGTCGCTCTGCGCGATCTCCGCCGAGTCGCGGATCGCGCCCCAGATCACCAGCCCGGCGATGCCGCGCTGCTTCGCGCGCGCCGACATCAGCTCGCCGATGATCGCGTTGTCGCACACGCCGCCTGCGTCGACGACGATCACGTCGCCCGGCTGCGCCGTGTCGAGCGCCTTGTGCACGAGCAGGTTGTCGCCCGCCGCCGTCTTCACCGTGTACGCCGGCCCGGCGAGCGTGCCGCCCTTGTGCATCGGCCTGAGCTGCGCCCCGCCGGCATAGAGCCGCTCCATGCTGTCGGAAAGATGCGGCGTGACCATCTTGCGGAACTCGGCGATCAGCTTCGCATCGGGCCGCTTCGGGATGTCGAGAATGCGCATCGAGCTGCTCATCGCTTTTCCTTCCGTTCCTTGAGTCGCTTGTCGAGCCGCGGGTAAACGCGCCGCGCGTTCCCCTCGAAGATCTTCTTCTTGTCGGCATCCGAGATGGCGAGCTTGTCGACGTAGCGCTTGGTGTCGTCGTAGTTGTGCCCGGTCTCCGGGTCGACGCCTTTCACCGCGCCCAGCATCTCGGAGGCGAAGAGGATGTTGTCCACGGGAATCACCTTCGCCATGCAATCGATGCCCGGCTGGTGATAGACGC
>DASQYN010000504.1:0-6753 GCA_035639215.1 Burkholderiales bacterium | reverse complement strand
ATGCAGTAGCCGACCGCGTGAACCCTCTCGGCGCCGGAAAGCTGGCGCGCCACGCGAACCGCTTCCGCGACGCCGTCGGTGACGTAGTCGTCGAACCCGGTATCGCGCATCTCCGCGCCCGGGTTCTTCCAGCTCGTGATGTACACGTCGAAGCCGTGGTCGAGCAGGTAGCGCACCAGGCTCTTCGCGGGATCGAGGTCGAGCACGTAGAACTTGTTGATGCAGGGCGTGACGATGACGATCGGCGTCGGGCGCACCTCGGCCCGGGTGGGCGCGTAGTGGATGAGCTCGAGCAGGCGGTTGCGGAACACCACCGCGCCGGGCGTCGTGGCGAGGTTCGCGCCCACCGCGAAGTCTTCCCGGGCAGTCATGCGGACCGTGCCGGCCCTGAGGTCCTCGAAGAAAACCTGCAGGCCGCGCCGCAGGCTCTCGCCGTTCGACTCGACCGCCTTTCGCATCGCCACCGGATTAGTGGCGAGGAAGTTGGTCGGCGCCATGGCGTTCAGCCACTGGCGCCACCAGAACGCCGCGCGGCGCCGCTCCCGGGCGGAAAGGCCGGGCGTCCGATAGAGCGCGTCCTGCACATGACGCGTATGGAAGAGATACCACTGCTTGAGCAGGTTCCAGCCCGGCTCGCGGCTCCACGCCGCATCGCCGAAGCGCAGGTCGTCGGGCTGCGGGCGCACGGCGTCGGGCAGGTCCTGGCCGGCGAGCTTCGCGGCGCTGTGGATGGCCAGCGCGAGCACGTCCGCCGCGTAGCGCATCGCGAGCTCCGCCCGCTCGAGCGGGTGCGCCCACCAGGCGAACTGCGCATGCACGATCGGCGCCACGATGCCGAAGGGGTCGAGCACCGTTTCCACCGCGCGACGCAGCTCGCTCGCGCGCGCCGCGGGCAGCGTGAAAGGCGCGCCGATGCCGGCGCCTTCTTCAGGCGGGGCGACGAGCGTCTGAGGGGCGTTCATGCTGGCCCCAATATCCGCCAACGCGTCGCCGCGCCTTTGACGCAGGTCAACGTCGCGGCGGGTACGGCATTTGCGCTTGCCGAGCGTGGCGAAGCGAGACGAAGCGCCCAAGCGCATTCTTTCCGTCGACATCGGCGGTAGCAAGGTGAAGTTCCTGGCGAGCGGCGAGACCGAGCCGCGGCGAATCGTCTCCGGAGCCGGCCTCGAGCCGGGGCAGATGGTGGAGCGGATCCGGGCGATGACGCGCGACTGGGGCTACGAAGCCGTGTCGATCGGCTACTGCGGCCTGGTCGGCGGCAGCGGACCGCTCGCCGAGCCGGAAAACCTCGGCTCGGGCTGGGTGGGCTTCGATTTCGCCGCCGCCTTCGGCTGCCCGGTGCGCATCGTGAACGACGCGGCGATGCAGGCGCTCGGCAGCTACGACGGCGGCCGCATGCTGTTCCTCGGCCTCGGCACCGGGCTAGGCTCGGTGCTCATCATCGACGGCACGCTGGTGCCGCTGGAGCTCGGCGAGCTGCGCCACAGGAGCGAGCGTACCTACAGCGAGCGCGTGGGCCGCAAGGCGCTGGAGAAGGTCGGCAAGAAGATCTGGCGGCGACGCGTGCTGCAGATCCTGCCATCGCTGCAGCGGGCGTTTCTCGCCGACTACCTGGTGCTCGGCGGCGGCAACGCCAAGCTGCTGAAGGCGCCGCTGCCGCCGGGCGTGAGGCTCGGCCATAACCTGACGGCTTTCCGTGGCGGCTTCCGTCTCTGGGGCATCGAGGATGCGCCGACGCACATGAACGGGCACCGCACGCGGGGCGGCACCGTGCAGGGAGAGTGGCGATTGCTTTAGGGCTTCATCTGCGCCGCTGCGCCCAGCGCCGGCCGAGCACGGCGAAGATCGCGATGCCGAGGAGCGGCAACCCGAGCAGCCAGTAGCTCACCTGGCCGTTACCCTGGAGGCCGGTGGAGACCTGCCGGCCGAAGAGCGCCAGCATCGCCGCGCTGGGCACGATGCTGAGCAGCGTGCCGAGCGAGTACTGCCAGACGTTGAGCCGCATGCAGCCGGCGATCACGCCCTGCACGCCGAAGGGAGGCACCGGCACCATGTTCGCCGCGAACACCCCGACCACCGCGTGGCCGCGAAAGATCTGGGTTGCCTCGTCCAGCGTGTCGCCGACGATGCGGCGCACGGTCTCCCGGCTCATGAAGCGTCCCACGAAGTAGGTGGCGAGCGCCGCGCCCAGGATGCCGGCGACTGCGTAGACGAGACCGAGCCAGGCACCGAAGGCGACCACGGACATGAGCGTGAGCAGCGGCCGGGGAAAGAGGATGAACGCCGCCGGCGTGTAGGCGAGGATGAGCGCAATCGGCGCCCAGCGCGTCTCGCGCGCCGCGCGCGCCCACTCGGCCAGCCGGTGCGGCGTGAGGTAATCGGCGAGCGGGCTGTAGCGCCATGCGGCGGCGAGCGCCGCCATCACGAGCGCCGCCGCGGCGATCTTGCCCCAGGCGGGCCGGCGGCGGCGATGCGACGCACCCACGAGCTCAGCGGCTGGCATGGGCGAAGCAGAGCAAGGAGAATGCCGGCCGCGCTACCGATGCGCCTCCCGGCGCAGCGAGTAGTAAGTGCCGGCGAAGATCACCGCGGCGCCGACCAGCACCATCGGATTGAACGGCTCGCCGTAGAACATCGCCCCGACCACGGCGATGAGCGGCAGCCGGGTGAAGTCGATCGGCACGACCACCGTCGCGTCGGCGTGCTTCATGGCGCGGGTCATCGAGTAGTGGGCGGCGAAGGAGCCGGCACCGATGCTGGCGATCCACGGAATGTCGACCGCGTACGGCATCACCCATCCGGGCCAGGCGGCGGCGAGCGTGATCGGCGCCTGCACCGTCGACATCCAGAAGGTCACGCCGATCGCCGAATCGGTCACCGAGAGGCTCTTGGTGAAGATTATGTTGCCGGCGTAGAGCAGCGCGCCGAAGAGCATGACCAGCGCCGCCGGATGGAAGTGGCCGACGCCGGGACGCAGGATGATGCCGATGCCGACCAGGCCGAAGACCAGCATGACCACCCGGTTGGCGCTCATGCGCTCGCCGAGGAAGGCCACCGCGAGCAGCGCCGTCCAGACCGGCATGGTGAACTCGATGGCGAAGACCGTGGCGAGGGTGAGCGCGCCGATCGCGTACATCCAGCAGAATTGCCCGCCGAGATGCACGAGCGCTCGCGTGGCGTGCAGCGGCAGCCGCCGCGTGCGGACGGTCTGCGCGCCGTGGCGCACCACCACGGCGCCGGCGATGACCAGCGCGACCGCGGTGCGCCAGAACAGGATCTCGAGGATTCCCATGTGGCGAAGCAGCTCGCGCACCGCGATCGCCATGATGGCGAAAGAGAGCACCGCGGCGCTCATCCAGAGCGCGCCGCGAACCGGGTTATGGCCGGACGGCATGAAGGGCGGTATGGTATGGGGGAATGAAACGTTCCCTGTGCCTGATTCGCAGAACCGCCTTGCGCGTTCGCCGCAGCACCTTGCTCGCGCTCGCGCTCGCCGCCGCCTGCACCACTTCGCCGGGCAGCGCTCCAGGCGCCGCCTCGGTTCCCAATGTCGAGCGTGGCCGGCTGCTGTACCAGGCCTCCTGCAGCGCCTGCCACACCACGCAGCCGCACTGGCGCGCGCAGCGCCTCGCGAAATCGTGGCCGGACCTGCTCGCGCAGGTCGATCGCTGGCAGCGCGTCGCCGGCGCGCAATGGACTGCGGACGACGTGCGCGACGTCGCGATCTACCTCAATGAGCAGTTCTACCACCTGCCGTGCGACGCCTGCGGCGGACCGGCCGCGGCGCGCTAGCGTCGGGCGCATGCGGTCGGCGGACGAGGCTTACCGGGCGCAGGTCGCGACGCTCTTCGAGCGCTCGGGCTTCTACCGGGAGAAGCTGGGCGCGGCCGGCTTCGCGGGGGCGGCGGCGGTCGGCGGCCTCGAGCGCATCGCCGATCTGCCTTTCACGGAAAAGGACGAGCTGAGGAAGAGCCAGGCCGAGCAGCCGCCGCTTGGCGCCCATGCCGCCATCGCCATCTCGCAGGCGGCGCGCATCTATTCGACGAGCGGCACGAGCGGTGCGCCGCTCTACATCCCGCTCACGCGGTCGGACGTCGAGCAGTGGCGGGAGATCGGCCGGCGCACCTATTCACGCAACGGCCTGCGGGCCGGCGAGCGCGTGGTCACGACCTACGGCGCCGGACCGTTCGTCGCCGGCGCCTCGCTCGCTGCCTTCGAGGCGATCGGCTGCGCGCACATCCCGGTGGGCGTCGGCAATACTGATCGGCTGCTTACCGCCATCGAGAAGCTGCAGCCCGAGGCGCTCGCCTGCACGCCGTCGTACGCCCTCCACCTGATTGAAAGAGCCCAGGCGAGAAGCCAGGAGATTAATTGCATAAGACGGATCATCGTCGGCGGCGAGCCGGGCGGCGGCGAGGAGGGGCTGCGCGGCCGTCTCGAGGCGATGTGGGGCGCGAAGATCTACGAGATCATGGGCATCGGCGACGTCGCCGCCTCGCTCTGGGGCGAGTGCGAGCGCCAGGCGGGAATGCATTTCTCGGCCGAGGGGCTGGTCCACGTCGAGCTGGTCGACCCCGATTCCGGCGTTCCCCGGCAAATGACGGACGGCCAGACGGGCGAGCTCGTCTACACGCACCTCGCGCGCGAGGCGGCGCCGCTGCTGCGCTTTCGCAGCCGCGACCACGTGCGCGTCTGGACCTCGACCTGCGCCTGCGGCAGCCGGGCGCTGCGCGTGCGCTGCATCGGCCGCACCGACGACATGCTGATCGTGCGCGGCGTGAACGTCTTCCCCTCGGCGGTGCGCGAGGTGGTGGCGCGCTTCCAGCCGCAGGTCACCGGCGCGATGCTGATCCGGCCGCGCGCGAAGGGCGTCAGGCAGGAGCCGCCGCTACCGGTGCTCGTCGAGGGCAATGCTTCCCTGCAGGAGGCGATCGCCGGGGAGATCCGCAGCCGGCTGCTCTTCACGGCCGAAGTGCGCATGGTGCCGCCGCTGGCGCTGCCTCGCTCGGACTACAAGGTCAAGCTCGTCGATTATTCGGAGGCCCGCTCATGAAGAAGCTGCTCTGGCTCATCGGCATTGTCCCGCTGCTCGCCGCCGCGCAAACCTATCCCGCGAAGCCGGTGCGCATCGTCGTGCCCTATACGGCAGGCGGCCCGGCCGACCTTCTGGTGCGCGGGCTGGGACAGCAGCTGAGCGCGGCCTGGGGGCAGCAGATCGTGGTCGAGAACCGGCCGGGCGCGAACGAGATCATCGCCGCGCAGGAGATTGCGCGCTCCGCCCCCGACGGCTACAGCTATCTGCTTGCCTCGGACGCGGTGTTCTCGCTCAACACTTATCTCTACTCGAAGCTGCCTTACGATCCGATCAGGGACTTCGCCCCGGTATCGCGCCTGGTCAATGCCAACCTGATGCTCGTCGCCCGGCCCGATTTCCCCGCCGCCAGCGTTCGCGAGCTCGTCGAGTACGCGAAGCTGAACCCCGGCAAGCTGAACTACGGGTCGGTCGGCGCGGGCGGGGTGAACCATCTCGCCATGGCGTGGTTCGACCGGCAGAACGGGCTGGAGATGCAGCACGTCGCCTACAAGGGGCTGGTCCAGGGCCTTCAGGACATCATGACCAGCCGGCTCGACGTCATGTTCGCCGTGATCGGCGGGGCGGCGCCGAACCTGAAGGCAGGCAAGATGAAGGGGCTCGCGGTCTCGGGCCGCTCGCGCAATGCGCTCATCCCCGACGTGCCGACCTTTGCGGAGGCCGGCTATCCCGACTTCGACGCGTCGTTCTACTTCGGTCTCGCTGCGCCCGCCGGCACGCCGCCGCAGATCGTGGCGAAGATGGCCGGCGAAGCGGGCAGGATCGTGCGCACCGCCGCGTTCCGCGAAAAGTACCTCGACAACCTCGGCTTCGAGCCGGTGGGGGACGCGCCGGAAGCTTTTGCCGCATTCCTGAAGCGCGACCGCGAGCAGGCGGCGCGCAAGGTCAGGGCCTCGGGCGCGAAGCTCGACTGACATGCCTCTCCCGTTTCGCGCCGACCAGGTCGGCAGCCTGCTGCGCCCCGAGCGCCTCAAGCAGGCGCGCGAGCGCTTCCTCGGCCCGCAGACGCCGACCAGCGCGCTCGGTCCGCATCGAAGCGAGCCATTGAGAGAAGTCGAGGACGAGTGCATCGGCGAGGCGATCGCCATGCAGGAGCGCATCGGCCTGCGCGCCGTGACCGACGGCGAGTTCCGCCGGCGCAGCTGGTGGCTCGAGCTCGTGCTCGGCTGGGAAGGCTTCGCGGCCGACCGCACCGGCTCGGCGAAGCTGAAATGGCGCGACGCCTCCGGTCCGACGCAGGGCTTTTCCGACCTGAACGTCGTCGCCCCGATCCGCTGGCGCCCGAGCTCGATCGTGCGCGCTTTCGCTTTCCTGAAAAGCCATGCCCGGGCGATTCCCAAGGTGACGCTGCCGGCGCCCAACTGCGTGCACTATTACACCGGCGGCAAGCTCGGCTACTACGCGAGCGATCCGGACCGCTTCTGGGCGGATTTGGTTTCCGCATACCGGAGCGAAATCCAGGCGCTGGTGACGGCGGGCGCGAAGTATATTCAGCTCGACGACACGAGCATCGCCTTCATCTGCGACCCGCAGCACCGCGAATACGTGCGCTCCTGGGGAATCGATCCGATGCAGCTGCTCGAGCTCTATGCGGACAAGATCAACGAGACGCTTGCCGGCCTGCCCGCGGACGTGAGCGTCACGCTGCACCAGTGCCGCGG
>DASQYN010000503.1:0-2367 GCA_035639215.1 Burkholderiales bacterium | reverse complement strand
CCTCCCATCTCTCTGTAGCTGACACATGGCTTCGAGGACCGGTTGACCCCTACCCCGGCAACCAAGTCTTTGCGCTAGCCCGACTTTCTCAACTGGGGGAGCGCGCGGGCGGAAAGGGACTTGGAATCAAGACTGGGCGGTCCAAGGTCTCCACTACATGGCGGGCAACGGGAGCTTGTGTCGCTGGATCGGGAACAGCGATACGCGGCGGCGGCTGCGGCGGCAGGACGAGGCCGAGGCGCTGAAGGAGGAGTTTCTGGTCGCCGTTCGGCTCGGTGTATCGGCTCATGATCAGCGTTCGGCCGTCGGTGGTGGGGAAGTGGACGTCGAGCATCTGGATGCCGGCGACCCCCGGACTGGATCCGGGGGACGGCTCGCGGGGTGAGGCCGGCGGCCATCGGCCGGAGCCTGGCGCGCAGCGTCACGTGCAAGCAATAGGCGAGGAAGGCCACGAAGATGTGCGCCTCGACGCGGCTTTCGAGCTGATGGTGGATCGGCCGTAGCTGCAGATCGTCCTTGAGGTCCTTGAAGGCGGCCTCGACTTCGACGAGCTGAATGTAGAACCGCCACAACTCGGCGGGATCGCGCCCACCCATGTTGGTGCGCAGCAGGTAGCGGCCTTCGCGCCGGCGCGCCTGGCGCAGCTTTTTGCGGTTGAGCGCGTAGGTGAAGGCGGCTTTGTGCGGGTCGACCGCGATGTCAAGGAGCCGCCACGCCGCAGGCGCCTTGGCTTTGGCGGCCCCGAGCTTCATCAAAAGGCTCTCGCGGGTAAGGTCCATCTGCGCCAGCTTCGCAAGGCGCGTCCACAGCTGCTTCAGCTTCCGCTTTCGCATTGCGCGCTCCTTGTCGATGCGCGCCCGGCTTTGGGCGAACACGTAAAGCTCGTCGTCTTCGGCCAAAAGCTTCACTTCGACGCCCGGCCGCACCTCATGCCACGGCAGGCCGACGAGAGACTTCTCCAGCTTGCCGAGGCGTCCCTTCGGGGTTCCCACCAGATAGGCGACCGGCGGATCGGATTGCCGCATCTCGGCGAGCACGTCCTCGGTGGGGATGCCGCGGTCCATGACCCAGATGCGCTCGGCCTTGCCGTACTGCGCCTCGATCGTCGAAAGGAAGGCGCGCAGCGTCGTCTTGTCCGAGGTGTTGCCGGGCAGAACTTCGTAGGCGAGCGGAAAGCCGTCCGGCGTGACGACAAGCGCGATGACCACCTGCACGCAGTCCGGACGCTTGTCGCGGCTGTAGCCGTAGCGGCGCTTGTCGCTGTCGTCGTCCGGCGGATCGGACTCGAAGTACGTGCTGGTCAGATCGTAGAGAAGGACCTCGAAGCGGGCGCCGAACAGATCCTGCCAGCGCCGGCGCAGATGGCCGAACAGGGCCGGCTTGTGCTCGACGAGCTTGTCGAGGCAACGATAGAGGGCATTCTTCTCGACCAGCGCAAAATCCTCGCCCAGGAGATCGCCCATGGCGCTTTGCTCGAACCAAACCCGATGCAGACGCCACTCGCTGCCGGGGTCAATGAGACGGTAGCAGACCAGCGTCTCGAGGATGTGCCGCCAGCAGGTCCCCTCGCGCGAGTCGGGCAAGCGGGCCGCCCAAAAGCGGCCGAACTCCAGTTGCTCATAGAGCTGGCAGGCAAGCCAGCACGCGCCCCATTGTCGCGGCCGATGCAGTTGCATGGCCCGGAGCCGGATCAGCACGCCACAGCCCTCGGCGTGTTCGGGCAGCGGCCGATCGGCGGGGAAAAGCGCCAGCTGAGCGGGTTGTTGCGCCTCCTCGTCGAAGACCTCGATCACTCGGCACCAAGCCTCCTGCTGGCTGTCGTTGATTTCGCCGAGATAAAGCACGTGGCGCTGCACCACTTTGCCGCCGGCGCAGCGCCTGCTTTCGACAATGCTCCAGTAGCAGTGCTCCTTGCCGTCCTTGAGGCGGCGATTCGGTCGCAAATACATGGCGACCTCAATCTACGCCTGCCAAAGCGGCTGGCAATATACTTGGTCTCCACTACACGACGATCTCAAAGCCCCGTCATTGAACCGACTCGCGTTTTCCGCCCTCCCGGTCCCAAACTTCGCCGCCAGCCTGTTCCAGTTGAGAAAGTCGGGCTAATCAGCGCGAGCCCCTGAAAATAACAATCCACGGCGTCCGGGTTCGCCTGTCGCTGTGCGCGGCGCGATTCGGCGGCGACCATTTCGGCGAGCAACTCATTGGCGAGCCGAGAGACGATCTCGTCCTGCATGGCGAGAAGATCGGTCACCGGCTTGTCGAAGCGCTCGGCCCAGAGATGGCTGCCGGTCTCGGCCTCGATCAACTGCACGTTGACCCGCACCCGATCCCCGCCGCGCTGTACGCTGCCTTCGAGCACGTAGC
>DASQYN010000502.1:0-5941 GCA_035639215.1 Burkholderiales bacterium | reverse complement strand
GTCCATACAGGACCTGGCCCGTTTCCCGGTCGAAGATCTTCGTGCTCTGGCCGATGAAGACCCCCATCGAGAGCACGCTGTTCTCCTCGACGATCACGCCTTCGACGACCTCGGAGCGCGCGCCGATGAAGCAGTTGTCCTCGATGATCACGGGATTCGCCTGCAGCGGCTCGAGCACGCCGCCGATGCCGACGCCGCCGGAGAGGTGCACGTTCTTGCCGATCTGCGCGCAGGACCCCACCGTCGCCCAGGTATCGACCATGGTTCCCTCGTCCACGTAGGCGCCGATATTCACATAGGAAGGCATCAGCACGGCGTTCTTGGCAATGTATGCGCCGCGTCGCGCCATGGCGGGCGGCACGACGCGGAAACCGGCCTGGGCAAAATCGAAGCGACTGAATTTCGACGGCACCTTGTCGTAGTAGCGCGTCGCCCCGCCTTCCATGACGCGGTTGTCCTCGAGGCGGAATGAGAGGAGCACCGCTTTCTTTATCCACTGATGGGTGATCCACTGGCCGCCCGATTTCTCCGCCACCCGCAGCCGTCCGCCATCGAGGCCGGCGATGACTTCCTCGACGGCATCGCGCAGGCTGCGCGGGGCATGGGCAGGATTGAGGCTGGCGCGGCTCTCCCACGCCTGGTCGATGGTTTCTTGGGCGGTCATGGGGATTGGGCGAAGCGCATGATGCGTCGCGCCGCCTCGACGCATTCCGCGGGCGGGGCGACGAGGGCGATGCGCACATGGTTGGCGCCGGGGTTGCCGCCCGCGGCGCTGCGCGCGAGGAAGCTGCCCGGCAGGACGAGAACGTTCTGCTGCGCATGCAGCCGCCGAGCGAACTCGGCATCGTCGATCGGCGTGCGCACCCAGAGGTAGAAGCCGCCGTCGGGCATGCGCGTCTCGAGCGGGCTGCGGATGAGCGGCAGCACGGCGCGAAACTTCTCGGCATAAAGGCGCCGGTTCTCGCGCACATGCGCCTCGTCCTTCCAGGCAGCGACCGAAGCGCGTTGCACGGCAAGGCTCATCGCCGAGCCGTGGTAGGTCCGGTAGAGAAGGAACTTGGCGATCAGCGAGGCGTCACCGGCGACGAATCCCGAACGCATGCCGGGGGCGTTGGAGCGCTTGGAGAGGCTCGAGAAGACGGCCAGGCGCTCGTAGCCTCGCTTCAGCTTGCGGCTCGCTTCCAGAGCGCCGAGCGGCGGAGTCTCGAAATAGATCTCCGAATAGCACTCGTCGGAGGCGATGACGAAGCCGTAGCGATCGGAAAGCTCGAACAGCGCGCGCCATTCATCGAGGGTCATCACCCGGCCGCTCGGGTTGGCGGGCGAGCAGGCATAGACGAGCTGCACGCCGTCCCAGCTTTCGGGCTGCCCGTACACCGGCCTTGCCCCCGCCAGGATCGCTGCGCCCTCGTAGATTTGGTAGAAGGGGTTGGGGCACACGACGCGCGCGTCGCGCGTCGGGTCGATCACCGTCTGCGCGAAGGCGAACAGCGCTTCCCGGGAGCCATTGACCGGCAGCACCTCGGTCTGCGGGTCCGGCGCCGGAATGCCGTAGCGCCGTGCGAGCCACGTGGAGATGGCCTGGCGCAGCTCCGGTGTCCCCGCCGTGGCGGGATAGCTCGCCAGCCCGTCGAGGCTGGCAGCGAGGGCGTCCTTGACGAGCGCCGGCGTCGGGTGCTTCGGCTCGCCGATGGAGAGGTTGATCGGCGAGAGATTGCCCGGCGGCGCATTCTCGGCGACCAGCGCCCGCAGCTTCTCGAACGGATAAGGCTGCAGCTTCGCTAGCAGCGGATTCAAGCGCGCCCCGCCCAGCCGCGCTTGCGGTGCTCGGCGACCACGGAAGTGGCAATTCCGCCCCGCACGTTGAAGCGCGACTCGAGCCGCATCCAGCGCGGCTTGGTGGCGCGCACCAGGTCGTCGAGGATCCTGTTGGTGACCGCCTCGTGGAACGTTCCCTCGTCGCGGTACGACCAGACATAGAGCTTGAGCGACTTCAGCTCCACGCAAAGCCTGTCGGGCACGTAGTCGAGCAGCAGCGTGGCGAAATCCGGCTGCCCGGTCATCGGGCAGACGCATGTGAACTCGGGGATCTCCATGTGGATCCGGTAGTCGCGCTGCGGCGCCGGGTTGGAAAACGTTTCGAGGCGCTTGCTGGGGCGCGAGGGCATCCGACTCCGACGACTCGGATAAGCGGCGGGAAAAAACCGCCGGGAAAAAGTCGCGCGAATGTTATCATTTTCGCGTGCGTCTAACTCAAATAAAGCTGTCCGGATTTAAGTCCTTCGTCGATCCCACAACGATTCACGTGCCCGGCCGGCTGGTCGGCGTAGTCGGTCCGAACGGCTGCGGCAAGTCGAACGTCATCGACGCCGTGCGCTGGGTGCTCGGCGAGACGCGCGCCTCGGCCTTGCGCGGCGATTCCATGCAGGACGTGATCTTCAACGGCTCGCTCAATCGCAAGCCGCTCGCGCGGGCGATGGTCGAGCTCACCTTCGACAACACGCTGGGACGCGCCGCCGGGCAATGGTCGCAGTATGCGGAGATCGCGGTGCGACGCATCCTGCAGCGCGACGGCGAGTCGAGCTACTACATCAACGGCACGCACGTGCGCCGGCGCGACATTACCGACATGTTCCTCGGCACCGGCCTCGGGCCGCGCGCCTACGCGATCATCGAGCAGGGCATGATCTCGCGCGTCATCGAGGCGAAGCCCGAGGAGCTGCGCGTCTTCCTCGAGGAGGCGGCCGGCATCTCGAAGTACAAGGAGCGGCGCAAGGAGACGGAAACGCGCCTCGGCGACACGCGCGAGAACCTGGCGCGCATCACCGACATCCGCCTGGAGCTCGGCGCGCAGCTCGAGAAGCTGCAGGCGCAGGCTCAGGTCGCCACCCGCTACCAGGAGCTGCAGGCCCAGCTCCAGCTGAAGCAGCAGCTGCTTTGGTACCTGCGCCGGCGCGACGCTGCCGCCGAGCGCGAGCGCCATTCGTCGGAAGTCTCAAAAACAGGCAATTCTCTGGAAGCGGAAAACGCGGAGCTGCGCAACCTCGAGCTGCGTCTCGAAGGCGCCCGCGCAACGCACTACCAGGCCGGCGACGCGTTGAACGCCGCCCAGGGCGATCTCTACGCCGCGAACGCCGAGGTGGCGAAGCACGAGTCGGAGCTGCGCCACGCCGAGGAGACCCGGGCGCGGCTGGAGGGCCAGCACACCGAGCGTCGCACCCAGCTCGCGCAATGGCGCGAGCAGCGCGCCCAGCTCACCCAGGCGCTGCACATGTGGGCGGCCCGGGCCGGCACGGCGAAGGAAAAAGTTTCCCGAACCCAAGCCCATCTCGCGGAGCAGAGCGGCAAGCTGCCCGAGGCCGAGCAGGCGCTGCGCGCGGCGCAAGAGCGGCTGCAGGAGGCGCGCAGCGCCGTCATCCAGGCGGACGGTCGGCAGCAGGTCGAGCAATCGAACCGCGCGCATTTGGAGAAGGCGAGCCGCGCGCTCGCGCAGCGCAGCGAACGGCTGCAGGCCGAGCTGCAGGCGCTCGCGGAGCCGGACGCCGCGGCCGCGGCCGAGCTCGAAGATCGCCTGGCGGCGCTCGCCGCCGAGCTCGAGGCGGCGAATTACAGCCTGACTTCCTTGCAGGCGGAATGCGAAGCTGTGGAGGAGCGCCGCGCCGCGGCGGTCGAGGCGATGAGCGTCGCCCAGCGCGAGCACGCCGCCGCCGAGGCGCAGCTCGCGACGCTGAAGCAGATTCAGGCCGACATCGAGAGCAATGCGCCGCTGCGCGAATGGCTCGAGCGGCACGGTCTCGGCGCGCTGCCGCGCCTCTGGCAGAAGATGCGCATCGACGCCGGATGGGAGACCGCCGTCGAGGCGGTGTTGCGCGAGCGCCTGCACGCGCTGCAAGTGCCGGCGCTGCCGCCGATCCTCGGCGACCAGCCGCCCGCAAAGGCAGCCGTCTACGATGGACCGGGCGATCGCAAGGGTAACGAGGCCGCGGTCACGGCCCCGGGTCTCGAGCCTCTTGCCGGCAAGGTAAATGCGGCGGACGCGCCGGTCGCCGCGGCGCTGGCCGACTGGCTGGCCGGCGTCTATGCCGCCGAGGCCAATCCCGACGAGGCGGCGCGCGCCGCGCTACCCGCCGGCGCGGTTTTGGTCACCCGCAACGGCCATCAATTTACCCGTCACACCGTCAGCTTTCATGCGCCGGACGCCGCGGACGCCGGGATCCTGGCGAGACAGGCCGAGATCGAGCGATTGGAGGAGCATTGCCACCGGCTCGCTGACGCGCTCGAGCAGGCGCAGGCGGGGCTGTCCGGTATCGAAACCGGGCTCGCCGAGCGCAACGCCGCGCTCGAGGAAGCGCGCGCCGCGATCAGCCAGCGCGAGCGCGCCCGGCACGATACCGAGATCGAAAGCGTGAAGCTCGCGCAGGCGCAGGAGCGCTTTCGCGAGCGCAGCGCCCAGCTGCACGCGGAGCTGGCCGACCTCGAGGCGGAGGCCGCGCGCGACCGCGAGAGCATCGCCGGCTGCGAGGCAAAGCTGCTCGAGGTCCAGCACGTCATCGCCGAGGTGCGCGACCGGATGGACGGCGCGCGCAACGCGCATCTCGCTGCGGAAGCGGCCGCGGCCGAGCAGCGGCGCGCAGTCCAGCAGGCCGACCGCGACCTGCAGGACGCGATTTTCGGCGAGCGCGAGTGCGGCTCGAAGATCAGCGAGATCGACAACGCCGTGCGCGTGATCGACCAGCAGATCGAGCGCGCCGACACGGAGCTTGCCCGTCTCACGGAGGAGCTCGCGGCGGATCCGATTCCCGAGGTGCGCCGCGCCCTCGAGGCCGCCGTGGAGCGGAGAATCGCCCGCGAGAAGAAGCTGGCCGAGGCGCGCAACGCCGTCGAGGCGGCCGCCGCGGCACTGCGCGAGATGGAGGAAGCGCGGCTGCTGGTCGAAGCAAGGGTGGCGCCGCTGCGCGAGCGGCTCGGCGAGCTGCGCCTCAAGGAGCAGGCCGCTCAGCTCAGCTTCGAGCAGTATGCCGGCCAGCTCGCGGAAGCGAACGCCGACGAGGCGCGGCTGGCTGCCGAAGCCGAGCGCGCGCCGCGCCCGGCGACGCTGCAGGGCGAGATCACGCGCCTCACGCAGTCGATCGGCGAGCTCGGCGCCGTCAACCTCGCCGCCCTCGAAGAGCTGCGCACCAGCGAGGAGCGCAAGGGCTTCCTCGACGCCCAGGCGAGCGACCTCGAAGAGGCGGTGCATACCCTGGAGGACGCGATCCGCAAGATCGACCGCGAGACGCGCGAGCTGCTGCGCGAGACGTTCGAGACCGTGAACCGCCATTTCGGCTCGCTTTTCCCGACGCTGTTCGGCGGCGGCGAGGCGAAGCTGGTCATGACTGGGGAGGAGATCCTCGACGCCGGCGTGCAGGTCATGGCGCACCCGCCCGGCAAGCGCAACGCCAGCATCCATCTTCTGTCGGGCGGCGAGAAGGCGCTCACCGCGATCGCGCTCGTGTTCTCGCTGTTCCAGCTCAATCCGGCGCCGTTCTGCCTGCTCGACGAGGTGGACGCGCCGCTCGACGACTCGAACACCGTGCGCTTCTGCGAGCTGGTGCGCCGCATGTCGAACGAGACGCAGTTCCTCTTCATCAGCCACAACAAGATCACTATGGAGCTCGCCGAGCAGTTGATCGGCGTGACGATGCCGGAGTCGGGCGTGTCGCGCGTGGTCGCGGTCGACATCGACGAGGCGCTGCGCATCCGGGAGGAGCTGGCGGCCTGAGTCGGTCATGACCGACCTCACGCTCGGTCTGGTGATCGTCGGCGCCGTGGCGGTCGCCGGCGTGCTGCTCTACAACCGCTGGCAGGAGCGCGCGGCGCGGCGCGCCGCCGAGCGCGCGTTCGGCGCGGGCCGTCCGGACGCGCTGCTCGATCCGCAAGGCCGGCGCGAGCCAATGCTCGA
>DASQYN010000501.1:0-16402 GCA_035639215.1 Burkholderiales bacterium | reverse complement strand
GACCATCCTCGCAATCTGGCTCGCCGCGGTCTTCGCTCTCGGGGCGGCCGGCGCCTTTACCACCGCGCCCGGGCAGCCGCCTTTGCCGATCCTCTTCGCCGCCACGGTACCGCTTGCGCTGTTCTTCGCCGGCTACGGCCTTTCGCGCAGCTTCCGCGAATTCGCCCTCAGCGCGGACCTGCGGCTGCTCACCGCGGTGCAGGCCTGGCGCGCCGGCGGTCTCGGCTTCCTTGCGCTCTACACTTACGGCGTGCTGCCCGGCCTGTTCGCCTGGCCCGCCGGCCTAGGCGACATCGCGATCGGCGTCACCGCGCCGTGGATCGCGTTCGCGCTCGTCCGCGACCGCGCCTTCGCCGGTAGCTCGCGCTTCGCGCTGTGGAACTGGCTCGGCATCCTCGACCTCGGGGTCGCAGTGAGCGTGGGGGTACTGAGCTCAGGGCTCGTTCCGAACCTCACCTCGGTGTCCACCACGCCGATGAGCCAGCTTCCCCTCGTGCTGATCCCCGCGTACTTGGTGCCCCTGTTCCTGATGCTGCACTCGGTCGCGCTCTTCCAGGCGCGCCGGGTCGAGAACCGCGACGCCTACCTGGTGGGAGCGCTATCCTGACGCCATGTCGGTGCGGCTCAACCACACCATCGTCAACGTGCGCGACAAGCAGAAGTCGGCGGCCTTCCTCACCGAGCTTTTCGGCCTGCCTCCGGCGATGCCGTTCGCGCACTTCCTGAGCGTGCAGCTCGCGAACGACGTGACGCTCGACTTCTGCGACGCCGACTACGATCCCGAGCCGCAGCACTATGCCTTTCTCGTGACCGACGCGGAGTTCGACGCCATCTTCGCCCGGCTGCGCGCGCTCGGCGTCGACTACTGGGCCGACCCCGGAAAGCGCGCGAAGGGCGAGATCAACCATCACTTCGGCGGCCGCGGCGTCTACTTCGACGAGCCCGGCGGGCACTTCCTGGAAATCATCACCCGTCCCTACGCGTAGAGAAAAAGGGGTCAGGACCCTTTTCCGTTAGCTGCGCGTCGCCCGGAAAAGGGTCCTGACCCCTTTTTCTCCCGGGCATGGGGTTTGCCTCGCCTCCGGCATGGTGGAAAACAGACTGCCGCCGCTCCCGGAAGGCGCGGCTTCGCCGCCCCTCGCAGGCAAGCCGATCCTCCTCGCGGTGGAAGGCACGGATCGGCTGGAGCGGATCCTCGTCGGGCACCAGCTCACCTTCGCCGCCGACGTGGAAGAGGCGAAGGCCAAGATGCAGCAGCGCGAGTTCGCCATGGTCGTCCTCGGCGTGCACTTCGACGAGTCGCGCATGTTCGAGCTGCTGCGCCTCGTGCGCACCTACAGAATGAACCAGCTGACGCCCGTGGTGTGCATGCTCACCACGAAGTCCCGCCTCTCCGACGTGGCGATCGAGGGTCTCGATCACGCGGTGAAGGCGATGCTCGCGAACGCCTTCCTCAACCTCAACAAATTTCCGGACGACGCGGCAGGCAATGCGCGCGTGCGGCGCATCATCGACTACCTGATCCTGATCGACGGAGACATGCACGGCGGCTTCGAGGCAGCGCACGAAAGGCGCTAGCCGCCCCAGGCGCCGTTCTGCAGCACCACGCGATAGCCGTCCGGATCCTCGAAGGTCCGGCCGCAGCGGTCCCAGTATGGATTGAACGACGCGACCTGGCAGAATCCGGCGGCGAGCATCGCTTCGCAGGTGCGGCGCCATTCGGCGGCATCGGGCAGATAGAACACCGCGAGATCCTCGGCCGTCGGCGAAGGCCGCACCGGATGAGCGGCGCATCGCGTGAACTCGAAGTGGAACCGTGCGCCGGGGAGGCCGAGCATCACGCCGTCGAAGCCCTCGTGGTCCTCGAAGCTGCCGAGCACGCGCAGGCCGAGCCCTTCGCAATACACCGCCCGCGTCCGCTGCAAGTCGCCCACCGGGCGGGCGATGCGTACGTGCGGCGTCGTCAACGGGCGAGCAGGACTTCGCTGAACTGGATGACCGGCGCGATGTCCGTGTATTTCGGCATGTCTTCCTGCAACAGCGCGGCGTTCGGCAGGAACGCTTCGAGGAAGTCCGCCGCCGAGACGAACGAGAAATGGCACATCGCCCGGTACTCGGGCGGCGACTCCGGCGTCGCGCCGAGAACGCCCTTCTCGACCGAAACGCCGCGGAAGCCTGCGTGCGCGCTCAGCAGCCCCACCGACAGCGGCATGTGCTTCTCGACGTAGTACGCCACGTCGAACCTGCCGCCGGGCACGTTGGGATAAAGGATGCTGATGCGCGTCATCGGTAGAGGCCGGGAAGCTCCCGCTGCAGAGCGACGAGCTTCGGCAGATCGTTCACCACGATATAGGGCTGGCTCGGATGGCGCGCGAGGTAGTCCTGGTGATAGGACTCCGCGGGATAGAACGCTTGCAGCGGCACCACCTGCGTGACGATAGGGCGCCTGAAGATGTGCCCCGCTTCCAGCTGCGCGATGTAGGCGAGCGCCGTGGCCTTCTGCTCTTCGCTTGTGTAGAAGATCGCCGAACGGTACTGCGTGCCGACGTCGGGGCCCTGGCGGTCGAGCTCGGTGGGATCGTGCGCGACGGAGAAGAAGACTTTCAGGAGCTGCGCGTAGCTGACCGCGCCCGGATCGAAGGTGATCCGCACCGACTCGGCGTGTCCGGTGCGCCCCGAGCTGACGATCACGTAGTGCGCGGTGTCCGCGCTGCCGCCGGAATAGCCGGAGACGACGCTCTTCACGCCTTTCACGTGCTCGAACACCGCTTCCACTCCCCAGAAGCAGCCGCCGGAGAGCACAGCGGTTTCCGTGCGCTCCCCGGCGGCGAGGGCCGGTGCGGCGAACGCGGCTGCGGCAAGCAATGCGGTTGCGAGTCGAACGATCATGGCAGGCTAGCGCGCCATCGAGTCTTTCTTCATCGCGTCCTTCTCCATCGCGTCCTTGTGCATCTTGTCCTTCTTCATGGCGCTCTTCTTCTTCGTCGAGTCCTTCTTCATGCTGTCCTTTTCCATACCCATCTTGTCCTTGGCCATGTCGTCGGCAAAGGCGCTTCCGCCCGCGAGGGCGAGGCCGAGGGCGAGGGCGGTGACGGCGGTCTTGATCACGTGAGGCTCCTTTTCGGTGGGTTGTGCTGCGAAAACTTTTACGAGCCTGCGCTGCATTGCCCGCCGACCGCCTGCAGCACGCGGCCGGACTGCTCGTCCTGCACGAACGCGGCGAGCTCGAGATGCGAGCGCTGCCATGCGGCCGGCAATTCGATGTCGCGCGCGACGCTGGCGCCGCCCGAAACGAGGCGCACCGGACCGAGCCACAGCCGCACCACGTGGTCGTGGTCGAGCGTGGCGCCGGCGTTCTCGCCGCGCGCGATTTTCGACGTCAGACGGCTTTCGGTGAGTGCGACGTAGAGCGCAAGGCGCTGCGCATTCGACGTCGATGCCGCTTCTGTCGACAAGTGAAGAACGGTTTGCGCGAAAGCCGCCCGGACATGAATCGTGGCGGCCGGCGGCAGCGCGTTCAGGCGGCGCACCTCGTCGCGAAGCGTGGTGCGGCGAGCGCGCAGCTCCGCGCCGTTCACGAAGAACTGCGGCGTATAGAGAGTGCGCTGGCCGTTGGCGTGGACCAGCTGCTCCTGGCGTTCGGCGAACGCGCCTTGCGCATAAGGATCCTTCCAGCCGAGGTAGTCCCAGTAGCCGACGTGCAGGGCGAGCGGCACGGCCACGGCGCCGGCGTCGAGGCCGTCCTGCAGGCGGCGCATCTCGCGGTCGGCAGGCGGACAGCTCGAGCAGCCTTCGGAGGTATAAAGCTCGACGAGCGCGGCGGTCTTCTGGCCGCTCGCCAGCTCGCAGGCGGCGAGCGCCGGGGCTGTCAGGAAAGCCGAGGCGGCGCCGACCATTGCCCGTGCGGCGATCTTTCGCGGGTTCATGACCGGTTAGTTCGCCGCGCGAGGCCGGCCGGTTACGGGAAATCTTTTGTCAGCCCGCTGTAACCGGCGGACCCGATTCGGCGAACATCAGGGAAGGCGCGCTTGAGCGACACCGAGGAACGCCTGAGGGATCTTTTCGTGAGCGGGCTGGCCGGCGAGGCCGGCGCGTATCACGCGTTCCTCCGCGAGCTGAGCGCGCATCTGCGCGCCTTCGTGCGAAGGCGCCTCGCCCGCATGCCGGAGGACGTGGAGGACATCGTGCAGGAAGCGCTGCTCGCGGTGCACAACCAGCGCCACACCTACGACGCGGCCCAGCCGCTGACCGCCTGGGTACACGCCATCGCGCGATACAAGCTGGTCGATTTCCTGCGTCGGCGCGGCGGCCGCGAGGCGATCACCGATTCGCTCGAGGACGTGGGCGAGGTCCTGGGCGGGGCGGACAACCTGGCGGGAGAAGCGCGCCGCGACCTGGCGAAGCTCCTGGAGGCGCTTCCGGAGCGGCAGCGCCTGCCGATCGTCTACGTGAAGCTGCAGGGGCTCTCGGTCGTCGAGACCGCGCGCCTCACCGGCCTCTCGCCCTCGGCGGTGAAGGTCGGCGTGCATCGCGGCCTGAAGGCGCTCGCCGCGAGGCTGCGGGAAGCGCCGTGAGGACCGAGGAGCTTGTGAAAATGCTGGCCGCCGGCGGCGCCGCGCTGCAGCCCGGCGGCGCCGCGTATCGCTATGCGCTCGCGCTCGGCTGGGGCGGCTTCGGCGCGACGCTGCTGATGGCCGTGGCGCTCGGCGTGCGCGCCGATCTCGCGGAAGCGGCGCGGCTGCCGATGTTCTGGGTGAAGCTCGGCTTTCCCGCGGCGCTCGCCGCGGCAGGGCTGCTCGCGGCGATGCGCCTCTCGCGCCCCGGCGCGAGCCTCGATTCCGTCCCGGGCGCGCTCGCCGTGCCGGTGCTCGCCATGTGGCTGCTCGCCGTGATCTCGCTCGCGCGCGCCGCGCCGCACCTGTGGCCCGAGCTCTTCTTCGGGCGCACCTGGCGCGCCTGCCCGTTCCTCATCGCCATGCTTTCCGTGCCGGTGCTGATCGCGGTGCTGTGGGCGGTGAAAGGCCTCGCGCCGACGCGGCTGCGGCTCGCCGGCGGCGCGGCGGGGCTGCTCGCCGGCGCCTCCGGCGCCTTCGTCTACGCGCTGCACTGCCCGGAGATGGAGGCGCCGTTCCTCGCCGTCTGGTACCTGCTCGGCATGCTCATCCCCGCCGGCGCCGGTGCGCTGCTCGGGCCGCGGCTGCTGCGCTGGTAGCTATTTCAGCTCGAGCGTCTTGCCCTTCAGGTGCCCGTGGTACTCCTTGCCGCCGGCGGTGAAGACGACCTCCTCGCCGTTCACGTGGCCTTCGACCGGCACGGTCTTGCCTTCCGCGCGCAGCGTGCCGGAGAGCATCTGAAACTGCTGCTTGAGCGTCACCTCGCCCTGCGGCGTCTTGTAGCTGCCGGCGACGCGCGCGGGGACGATCCAAAGCAGCGCCGTGCACCAGGAGCCGTCGCAGTGGTCCGGCGAGCCGGTCTCGTCGGGCTTCCACTCGCCCATGGTGAAGGTGTTGGAGACGACGCGCGTGCCGGGCTTCAGCGCGAGGATCTTCGGCCGCAGCTTGAGGTTGATGTCCGGCAGCAGGAACATGGTGATCACCGTCGCCTTCGAAAGGTCGGTCTGGAAGAGGTCGGCCTTGACGAATTGCGCCCGGTCGGTGACGCCGGCCTTCTTCGCGTTATCGCGCGAGAGCGCCACCATGTTCGGGTTGTACTCGATGCCGGTCGCGTGCGCGCCGCGCTTCGCGGCGGTGATCACGGTACGGCCGTCGCCGGAGCCCAGATCCATCAGGATGTCCTTCGAGGTGACCTTCGCCATGTCGAGCATCTTGTCGACCAGCGCCTGCGGGGTCGGCACCCAGACGACGTCCTTGCCCTCCTGGCCGACGGTCGGCTCGAAAGGCGCCTGCTTGGTCGCCTGGCCGAAGGCGGCGGCGCTGAGGCCGAGTAGGAGCGCGACGGCGCTCGAGCGGATCACTGCGGTGGCGGGCATTGCGGGCTCTCCTGCGGTGGTGGTGGAGCCCGCATTATGCAAAAAGCGGCTGACGCGCTACAGGCGGCTGGAGCGGATCGCCATGGGACGCGGCGGCCGGTGATGCGCGGGACGGGGTGGCCGCGGCGCGCGCGAAACGAACGGCGCATAGGCGTAGCCGTAGCGATAGGCGTACGGCCAGTCGCAATCCATGCGATACGGGCAGTCGGAATAATCGCCGGGCACCGCCTGCGCAGCGAGCATCAGGCGCTGGCGCTGCAGCCACTCGGCTTGCGCGAGCTCGGCCTGCCGCGCGCCCTGGGCGCGCATCGCGCTCGTCGCCGCCGAAAGCGCGGGATCGGACGGAATGATCGAGAGGCGCTCTTCCACGATCTGCGGTTTCGCCTGCCTGTCGGCCGGCGGCTTGTCGGAGTAATGGGTGACGCCCTTGGCGTCGACCCACTTGTAGATCTGCGCGTGCAAAGGCGCCGTCACAGTGAGGGCAAGCACGAGGAGGGCGAAGCGCATGGCGCCGCTTATGTTACTTCCCCGCACCGGACGCGCGCCTACCCTGACGCGTGCGTCAGGATCTGCCAGCCCTGGTCCGGTCGCTCCAGCGCGCAGGTGTGGCGATGCAGGACATCGAGCGTGCTTGCAGCGCCGATGTCGCGGGGATAGGTGCACAGGGTGACGATGCGCCGGCCGGCGAAGCTGCGGTCGACGAGCGCCTCGTATTCCATGAACTGTCCCCAGTCGGCCGGGCCGACGAAGGTGACGTTGCCGGTGATGCGCAGGCCGGCGTAGCCGGCGGCGAGGGCGCGCTCTTCCTCGGCGAGCCAGAGCTTCACCACGTCGACGCCTTTCAGCTTCTCGTTCTCCGCGTACCAGTCGGAATAGTCGAGCAGCGTCAGCGCGCCGCTCGCGAGAGCGCGGTCGACGTCGATTCCCGTGCCGCGCAGCTCGGCGGCCGCCTCGGCTGCCGGCAACGGCGGCGCCGCGACCCAGATGCAGCGCTCGCGACTGTGCAGCCCGGCGGCGAAGTACGGCACGAGCGCCGCCGCGAGCTCGTCGCGCCCGGCGTAGAGTTGGCACATGTGGATGCCGTAGGGAATGCGGCTGATCCCCGGCAGACCGCATTCGGTGAAGAGGCGCGCCTCAGGCATCGGACGACTCTCCGAGCTGGTAGGCGCGGGCGCGCGAAAGCACGTCCTGGAAGCGATCGGGCAGGGCGTCGCGCAGCCAGAAGAGCACCGCCTGCGAGGACGGCAGCTCGCAGCCCAGCCCTTTCCAGGAGAGCAGCGACTGCAGCGTCGCGCCCTTGATTTCGCCCACCACCTCGGCGATCGCCCGGTTGACCGCCAGGCGATGGCGCACGTAGTCCTCGGCCGGGATCACATGGCTGTGGCACGCGCAAACCTCGTGCAGCGCACCGTCGTAGGCGCGTGCGTCGAAGCGGTCGAGAAGGTAGGAGCAGAAGAGCACGGCGCCGTGCGGCAGGGTGCTCTCGTAGGCCAGCCCTTCGGCTGCGAGCGCCGCTTTCGCGTCGCCGCGCTGGTAGAGCACATGGCTCATCTCACCCCAGCAGCGAACGCCGCTGAAGCGCGGATCGCGGCTCGCTCGTCCCAGGACACCGCCGAAGGCCCGGAAGCGCTCGGCGTCCGGCATGCCGTCGACCATGAGCGCCGCCATGGTGTCTTCGACGCTGGAGAGCACAAGCTGCTCGCGCGCTTGGGCCCGATCGATGTCGACGCCGTGCGAGCGCAGCGTGCGACGCAGATCGCCGAGGTGAGGCGCAGTTCCGGAGAGAAAGACCGCTTCGCCGCGGCTCAGCCCTTCGGCAGCGAACAAGCCCACGCCGGCGGCGAGGAATTCATCGCTGTCGTAGATCTGGAGGATGTGGCTCGGCCGGCGTGGCGACGCGACCAGCTCCTGCCACGAGGAGTGCGACGGCTGCGGTTTCTGCATCGGCCCCGCATGCTAGCAGCCGAGCCGCGCGATTTCTGTAGTCGGAACGGTGAATCGCTAGCGGCCTTTCCAGACCGGCTTGCGCTTGCCGAGGAACGCCTCCATGCCTTCGCGGAAATCCTCGCTCATGTAGCACATCAGCACGAGATCGTTGCCTTCGCCGTGCGGCACCGTGGGACGAAGGCGCAGCACCGCCTCCTTCGTCGCCTGCAGCGTGAGCGGCGCGTGGCTCGCGACCAGGCGGGCGATCTCCTCCGCGCGCTTCATGAGCGACGCCTGGTCCTCCAGCAGCTCGGACACCAGGCCTTTCGCCAGCGCTTCGTCGCCCTCGATGAGGCGCGCGCGGAACACGATGTCCTTCACGAGCGCCGGCCCGACCAGGTACACCAGGCGCGAATAGCTGGCCGCCGAGAGGCAGTTGCCGAGCGTGCGCGCCACGGGGAAGCCGTACTTGATCGCGCGCGAGGCGATGCGCAGGTCGCAGCAGGCGGCGATGCTCGCGCCGCCGCCGGTGCAGGCGCCGTGGATCGCGGCGAGGGTGGGCACGCGGGTGCGCTCGATGGCGTTCATGACGCGGTCGATGCGCGCCTCGTAGTCGAGCGCGTCCTGCTCCTTGTCGAAGGCGCGGAACTGCGAGATGTCGGTGCCCGCGGCGAACGCCTTGTCGCCCCCGCCGGTGATGAGGATCGCCTTGATGGCGCGGTCGGTGTTCGCCTGGTTGCAGATCTCGGCGAGCCGGTCGTACATGGCGAAGGTGAGGGCGTTTCTCGCCTGCGGCCGGTTCAGCGTGACGTAGGCCACGCCGTCGCGCAATTCGTACAGGAGCTCGTCCATTCTTCTTCCTAAATAGGGACAGACCCTAATTTTCCCATTTGTGAAATGCTCGCAAATGAGAAAAATGGGGTGCGTCCCCATTTAATAGAATGCCCGGGTGAAGAACCGCGCCATGCTCGTGCTGCTTCTCGTGAGCGGCCTCGTCATCTCGCTCTCCATGGGGATGCGCCAGAGCATGGGGCTTTTCCTCGGCCCGCTCACCGCCGAGCTCGGCGTGTCGGCGGCGACGTTCAGCTTCTCGCTCGCGCTGCAGAACATCGTCTGGGGCGCGAGCGGCCCGGTGGTCGGCGCGCTCGCCGACCGCTACGGCGCGCGCCCGGTGGTCTTCGCCACCGCGCTCGTCTACGCCGCTGGGCTGCTCGTCATGGCGGCGTCCCGGGGCGCGTTCGGCCTCGACCTCGGCGGCTTCCTGTGCGGCATCGGCATCGCCGGCACCGGCTTCGGCGTGCTGATCGGCGTCGTGGCACGCGCCAGTCCGCCCGAGAAGCGCAGCCAGCGCGTCGGCCTCGTCGCCGCCACGGGCTCGCTCGGCACCGTGGTGCTCGCGCCGTTCGCGCAATGGCTGATGGCGATCGCCGACTGGAAGGCGGCGCTGATGGGCTTCGTCGCCATCGCCGGCGTGACGGCGCTGCTCTCGCTGCTCATCAAGGAAAGCCACCATGCTTCCGAGAACCGCGGCACGCAGGGACTGGGCGAGGCGCTGCGCGAGGCGGCGCGGCATCGCGGCTTCCTGCAGATGACCACCGCGTACTTCGCGTGCGGCTTCCAGCTCATCTTCCTCACCACGCACCTGCCGCGCTACCTGGAGGTCTGCGGCATGGCGCCGAGCGTCGGCGCGCAGGCGCTCGGCCTGATCGGCCTATGCAACACCATCGGCACCTACGTTTTCGGCCACCTCGGCGCGCGCTACAGCCAGAAGAGGCTGCTTGCGTTGCTCTACGGCACGCGCACCGTTTTCATCTGCATCTTCCTCGCCGTTCCGGTCACGCCCACAAGCGCCCTGATCTTCGCCGCGGCGATGGGCTTCCTCTGGCTCGGCGTCGCGCCGCTCATGAGCGGCGTGATCGGCCGGATGTTCGGCCTCACGCACTTCAACACGCTCTACGGCGTCAGCTTCTTCAGCCACCAGCTCGGCTCGTTCGCCGGCGCGTGGATGGGCGGCCTCGCCTATACGCTGACCGGAAGCTACTCGGTCGCCTGGGGCGCGCTGATCGCGATCGGCATCATCGCCTTCACGCTGCAGTGGACGGCCGACGACCGGCCGGCGGCTTTCGCGACTCGGGAGCGCGGCTTGCTCGAAGCCGGGTAACAGGAGCCTGACGCCGGCCCTCGGCCGGGCGCCGCGGCGCTAGCCGGAGCGCAGCTGGCGGGCGATGAACGCCTTCACCATCTCGTACGCGCGGTCGGTCTGCGGCCCGGGCTTCGCCACCCACTCGTGCTCGCAGCCCTCGAACACCTCCAGCCGGCACTCGCCCCCCGCGGCGTTGTAGCTGGCGGAGAACTTCTCCTGCACCGCCGGCAGCACGTTGTCGTCGAGCGCCCCCTGCATGACGAGGAGCGGGCGCAGCTCGACCGCCTCGCGGCGGTCGAGGATCTCCTGCGGATTCGCCTCGTGGATCGTTTGCCACGGACGGAAGAACGCGCGGCTCGCCTCGATCAGCGCCTTGCGCTGCAGCTTCTCCGCCCGTTGCCAGCGCGCGTACGGATCGCTGATCGGCGAGCGCGTCACGAGGTAAGCGACGCCTGAATCCAATCCTTCCCCCTTGAACGGAATCGCGTTGTAGCGCTCGTCGTTCGGCCGCATGGCGATCAGCTCGGCGACGTGGCCGCCGCTCGAGCTGCCGAGCACGCCGAGGCTCGCGGGTTCGCCCTGCCATTCGCGCGTGCGCGACTTGAGCCAGCGCACGCCGTAGCTTGCGTCCTGCACCGCCGCGGGATAGGGCGCCTCGCCGGCGAGCGTCATGTCGATCGCGACGACCAGCACGCCGCTCGCCGCCACGGCGCGGTCCATCGGCTCGTTGGCGGTGCGGTCCTTGCGCACCCAGGCGCCGCCGTGCAGGTCGAGCAGCACCGGGAACGGGCCCGCATTGCCGGCCTTCACGACCGGCCGGTAGACGCGCGCGAGGAGCTCGCGCCCGGCGGCGTTGCGGCGGAACGGCACGTCCTGCACGTCGATCTCGAAGCGCGCGCCGGGATCGTACGCCGCTTTGCCCTTCGCTTCGGCGCCCGCCGCGCCCGACAGGCCGCCCGTCCCGAGCGCCACCAGGGTCTGCAAAAAGCCGCGCCGCTTCATGCCGCACCTCCTGGCCCGATTCTAAGCCGGGCGACTGATGGCATCATGCCGACGCTTGTCCGAGCCGCTCGTCCAATTGCTCAAGGCCCCCGGCGCCTTCACGCTGCGCGCGCTCAAGGCGTTCCGCGCGAACCAGGGGCTGCTGCTCGCCGGCGCGGTGGCGTACTACGCGCTGCTCTCGCTCGTGCCGCTGCTGATCCTCGTGCTGATCGGCCTCTCGCACCTGATCGAGCGCCAGCTGCTCCTCGACACGATGGAGCGCTACCTCGGCTGGCTGCTGCCCGGCGAGGCGAAGCCGGTGATGCTGCAGCTGCAGGCCTTCATCGAGCACCGCCAGGTGCTCGGCCTGGTGCTCGTCGCGACGATGCTCTTCTTCAGCTCGCTCGCCTTCACCGTGCTCGAGAACGCGATGTCGATCATCTTCCATCACCGGGTGCGGGTGCGCCGGCGGCATTTCCTCGTCTCCGCGCTGCTGCCGTACTGCTACATCCTGTTTCTCGGCGTCGGCCTGCTCGTGGTGACGCTTGTCGCGGGCGGGCTGGAGGCGCTCGGCGAGCACAGCATCGACTTCCTCGGCCGCAGCTGGTCGCTCGGCGGGATCTCCGGCGTGGCGCTGTACCTGCTCGGCGTGGCGGGCGAGGTCCTGATCATCACCTCGATCTACCTCGTCATGCCGGTCGGGCGGCTGCTCTTTCGCCACGCGCTGATCGGCGGCGTGCTCGCCGCCGTGCTCTGGGAGATCACCCGGCACATCCTGGTCTGGTACTTCGCGCGCCTTTCCAAGATCGGCGTGGTGTACGGCTCGCTCGCCACGGCGATCGTGGTGCTGCTTTCGCTCGAGATCGCCGCGACGCTGCTGCTCTTCGGCGCGCAGGTGATCTCCGAGTACGAGCGCCTTGCTAGAGGTAGCGCGCGATGAACGCCTTCACCATCTGGTGCGCGCGCTCGGTCTGCGGCCCGGGCTGGGCGACCCATTCGTGCTCGCAGCCGTCGAACACCGCGAGCTCGCACTTGCCGCCGGCGGCGCGGTAGGCGGCGGCGAACTTCTCCTGCAGCGCCGGCAGCACGTTCTCGTCCAGGCCGCCCTGCATGATGAGCAGCGGCGGCAGCGCCGTGGCTTCGCGCCGCTCGAGCAGCTTCTGCGGATTGGCCGCGAAGATCGTCTCCCAGGGCCTGAAGTAGATCCGGCTCGCCTCGATCAGATGCTCGCGCTTCGTTTTCTCCGCCTGCTGGAAGCGGGCGTACGGGTCGGAAATCGGCGAACGCGTCGCGACGTACGCGACGCCCTCGCCCGGACCGGGCTGCAGGGCGACGAGCTGCGCGATGTGGCCGCCGCTCGAGCTGCCGAGCAGGCCGAGCCGCGTCGCATCGCCGTTCCATTGCCGCGCCTTTTCCTTCAGCCAGCGCACGCCGTGCCGCGCATCGTCGACCGAGGCGGGATAGGGCGCCTCGCCGGCGAGCGTCATGTCGATCGCTACGACTAGCACGCCGCCCGCAGCCACCGCGCGGTCCATCGGCTCGTTGGCTGTGCGGTCCTTGCGATACCACGCGCCCCCATGCAGGTCGAGCAGCGCCGGGAACGGGCCTTTGCCTTTCGGCTGGTAGACCCGCGCCATCAGCTGCCGCCCTGCGGCGTTGCGCCGGAACGGCACTTCGCTCACCTCGATTTCGTGAACCGGCGTTGCTGCCATTTCCCCATGTCCTTTCATGAACCAAACCCATCGGCGACCCGCACGTCGATGAGGTTCGGCTTGCCGCTCGCGAACGCCTCGCGCAGCGCCGGCCCGATGTCCTGCGGATCGGTGAGGCGCCGCGCCGCGACGCCCATCGATTTCGCCGCGGCGACGAAATCGATCTCCGGATCGCGCAGGTCCATGCCGGTGAACTTGTCGGTCTTGCGGAACGAGACCAGGCGCTCCTTGATGATCCGATAGCCGCGGTTGTTGGCGATGAGATAGGTGATCGGAAGCCGGTGGTGGGCGGCGGTCCACAGCCCCTGGATGCTGTACATCGCCGCGCCGTCTCCGGCGACGACGGCGATCGGCCGTCCCGGGAGCGCCATGCTGACGCCGACGGCGCCCGGGATGGCGAACCCGAGGCCGCCGCTCGCGAGGCCGTAGTAATCGCGCGGCCCGCGCAGCGGCAGCAGCCTGGGCAGCGGATAGGTGCTGACCAGCCCTTCGTCGATCACCACAGCATCGCGCGGCAGCGCCTCGGTGAAGCGCAGCATCAGGTACTGCGGGTCGATCGGCTTGGTCTCTGCGGCCAGCATCGCGTCGACGCGCGCCTTGTCTCGCTGCGCGCTCCAGTTCCTGCCCTTCAGCTCGGCGAGCCGCGCTGCCGCCGAGGCCATGTCGGCTCGCGCCCGCACCAGCGGCAGCAAGGCCTGAAGCGTCTGCTTGACGTCCGCTTCCACCGCGATGTCGGTGCGGTAGTTCTTGCCGAGCTCGGGCGCGCGCTCGGAGACATGGATCACCGGCAGCTCCGGCGGCAGCGGCTCGACCGGGCTGTAGACCGACATGCGCAGGAGGTCGGCACCGAGGACGAGCAGCAGGTCGTGCGCCTCGAGCGCCGAGCGCACCTGCTTCTGCGCGCGGCTGAATGCCCCCATGAACGCCGGGTGATCGGTCGGGAACTGAGCGGTATACGGAATCGAGGACGCATAGACCGCCGCGCCGAGGCGCTCGGCGAGCTCGCCCGCTTCGACGAACGCGTCGCGCGTGGCGAGCTCGTGGCCGGCGAGGATCGCGGGGCGTCTTGCCTTCAGCAGGGCATCGGCGATCCTCGCCAATGAAGGGTCGGCAGGGCGGGTCGCAGCGTCGACACGAACCGGACGGCCGAGATCCATCTCCACCGTTTCATCGAGCACGTCGCCCGGCAAGCTGAGGAACACCGGCCCGGTGGGCGGCGTGAGCGCGATCTTCGCTGCGCGGTGGAGGATGCGCGGCAGGTCCGCGGCGCGCGTCACCTCGACCGCCCATTTCACCAGCGGCTGCGCTACCGGCACGAGCGGCTCGTAGAGCATCGGCTCGAGCAGGCCGTGGCCCTGCTCCTGCTGCCCGGCGGTGAGGATTACCGGAGAGCCCGAGAACTTGGCGTTGTAAAGCGCGCCCATCGCGTTGCCGAGCCCGGGCATGACGTGCACGTTCGCCGCCGCGAGCCGCCCCGAGGCGCGGCAGAACCCGTCGGCCATCGCCACGACCACCGACTCCTGCAGCCCGAGCACGAACTCGAGCTGCGGGAACTGCGGCACCGCCTCCATGATGGCGAGCTCGGTCGTGCCGGGATTGCCGAAGAGGTGCGTGACGCCTTCGTCGAGCAGCAGCTGGAGGAACGCGCGGCGGCCGGTGATCGTCGGCATGAGGGGCGCTAGGGTACCGGAACCCGGGACGCTGCAAGCGCGGATAATCAAAACGACGCCGACACAGCAGCAAAACGAGGCGGACACAGCTCGTAACAATGTGTCGCACACCGTCCCGGCCGGCTCCGGTTCAATGGTCGGCATGAAAACGCTCTCGTTGGTTCTTCTTCTCGCCTTCGCCGCCGCGTTCCTCGACGGCTGCGCCATCGTGCCGCTCTGGCCGTACGGCCCGCCACATCACGAGCATGGCGGCTACGGCTACCGCGAAGGTCACGCACACCGGGACTGGCGTTAGCCGCCGCGCCCAGTCGCCGGGGAACGACTCTTGCAGCTTCGGGAGGGTTCAATCCTAAGGAGGCTCTCCATGAAGCTGCTTGCAAGCCTTACCGTACTGGCCGTGGCGGCGCTGGCCGGCTGCGCCCACGAGGACCGCGTCATCCCGGCGCCCGCGCCGGTGGTCGTCAATCCGCCGGCGAGCACGGTCGTCGTACCGCCGCAGTCGAGCGCGACGGTTCCCGGCACCGTGGTCGTCGCGCCCGCGCCGGCGCCGCTGCAGCCGGGCTACGGCCGCGTCGACACGATCGTGCCGGTTCCCGCGGCCGCGGCGGGCGCCACCGTTCCGCCCGCCACCAAGCGCGTCGGCATCCGCATGGACAATGGCATCGTGCAGTATCTCGATACCACGGCGACCGGTCTTTCGATCGGCGATCGCGTCGAGATCACCGCCGACGGGATGATGCGGCGGCCCTAGCCCTCAGCTCACGCCCTCGATAATCCTGAGGTCGCGCTCGGCGCCGTCGCCGAGCGCGCGCAGCGCTTCCTGGTAGGCCGGCGTGTCGTGGGCGGCGAGCGCCTTGTGGACGTTGTCGAACTCGACGATCACGACGCGCTCCTTGAGCCCTTGCTCGTACACCTTGGAGGGCATGCCGCGGACGATGAATCGCCCGCCCGCCTTCTGAATCGCTGGCGCGGCGAGCTTCGCATACGCCGCCCACTTCTCCGGGTCGGTGATCCTGCGGTAAGTGGTGACGATATAGCCTTTGCCCATCGCGTGCCTCCTCTGCGGTCGAAGTAGAGCCTAGGGTCTGGGCGCCGGCGCGTCCGGCTGCCCGGGATGTTGCGTGCTCGCCGCGTCGATGTGCGACCACTCGCGCGCGCTCCTCGTCCAGATGTTGGCGACAATCTTCATCTCGCCCGCGTTGTCGAACAGGCCGGCACGCACCACGACCGTCTCGGGCGTCGTCTCGCGCTGGCTGTAGACGGGCGAGCCGCAGTCGCCGCAGAAATAGCGGTGCAGGAGCCGGCCGCTGTCGGCGCGCGCGCTGTAGCGCTTCGGCGTGCCCTGGGTGATGCGGAATGCGGCGCTCGGCGCCACCGCGTTGACGCTACCGCCCGCGCCCGAGGCCTTTTGGCAGTTGCGGCAGTGGCAGGCGCGCAGCTCCTTCACGGGGGCATCGACGGCGAAGCGGATCGCTCCGCAGAGACAGCTTCCGGTCAGCGTTTCGGCCATCCTTCCTCCTCGTCGGGCGATCTTAACTGTTGGGCTGCGGCGACGGTCGGGCTTTTGTTACGTCAAATCGCGCTGCGGCGCGACGCCGGGGCTGGCTATGATCTTGCAGTAATGGCGAACGACCTTCCAGCGGGACCCCAACGAGCGCCGAGCGCGTCGCAGATGCGCACGTTCGGCGTTCTGTCGATGGCGTATCTCGCAATCACGCTCGCCGCGGCGCACTGGGCGGGCGACCCGGGGCCGGCCGACGCCCACATCGTGGTGGTGTACGGCATCGCGATCCTGGTCGCCGACTTCTCCACCGCGCTGCTGCTGGCGGTGCTGTACCGGCACACCGGGCGAAGCGCGCTGCTGGTGCTCGGCTCGGCCTATCTCTACGGCGCTCTGATGGCCGGACTGCACATGGCGAGCTTTCCGGGGGCGCTCGACCACGAGGCGCTCTTCGGCGGCGGGCTGACGGAAGCGTCGCTT
>DASQYN010000500.1:0-6185 GCA_035639215.1 Burkholderiales bacterium | reverse complement strand
AACCCGGCGATGACGTCGCTCTGCCAATGCGCCTGCACCTTCACGCGCGCAATCGCGTCGTACACCGGCAGGATTTCCAGCCCATAGATCCAGGGATGCTCCGCCCCGTATTCGAGCACGTAGGGGGTGACGACGGAGCTGATTTCCGCGACTTCGCCGCTCGGGAAGCTGCGGCCGCCCATGCGCCACTGATGCGGATCGTCGGTTTCGGTCGGGCGCAGGCGTCCCGTGGCGCGTTTCGTGGTTTCCGCGATGATTGCGGCCATTGTCACCGAATCAATCGATTGCCAGGCGCTCAGTCCGAGGCGCGTGTCTCCCCCCTCCCACAGCGCAATGCCAATGGTGGTGATCAGCGCGCCGTAGCGAAGGACATTCTGATCGCTTCGGCTCCAAATGCCGCTATCGTCGTAGGTCACCTTGTGGTCGAGGCCTGCGAGTCCATTCGCACTCCACAGCGCAATGCAGGCAGCGAACAATGCGAGTCGGTTCGGTTTGGTCACTTCTCATCCCGCCGACCGGCGGCAATCAGGCTCATGAGCGCGGGACGAGGTTAGCGCCGCGAAATTAGCCGACGATTAGGAACGAAGGCATGGGCCGCGGTTCCAACGGCCATGCCGACGCTGCAACCGGGCCTTATGCTCCTCATCGCACTCGCCGGCTGCGCATCGTATCGCCCGCTGCCGCTGGGGAGCCCGCAGCCGATGCCTTCGAGGGCTGCGCGCATCACGATCGATCCGCGCGAGATGCCGCTGCCCGAGTTGCGCGACCAGGTGTTCGACGCGAGCAACGGGCTAGGCGTGGAGGAGCTCGCGATGCTCGCCGTGGTCAATAACCCCGAGCTGAAGCTTGCGCGCGAGGACGCGCGCATCAAACGCGCGCAGGCCTTCGCCTCGCGCCTGCTGCCCGACCCGCAGCTCGCTGCCACTGCGGACCGACCCACGAGCTCCGATCCGTCCCTCGTCACCGCGTACAACGTGGGCCTTTCGGAAGACATCACCGCGCTGCTTACCTATTCGGCGCGGCGCGGCGCAGCCGGCGCCGAGGTGAAGAGCGTCGACCTCGGGCTCCTGTGGCAGGAGTGGCAGGTGGTGACGAAGGCGCGCCTGCTCTACGTTCGGCTCACGCAGTCGCAGAAGCAAGTGGCCGTGCTGGAAGAGAACCGCAGCCTCTTCGCCGACCGTTACGCGCGCACGAAAAAGGCGCTCGATGAGGGCCTCGTCACGCTGGACGCCGTTACGCCGAATCTCACGGCGCTGCAGGACATGACGCGGCAGATTCACGACCTCGAGCGCACGAGGAACGGCCTGGCGCACGACCTGAACGCGCTGCTCGGCCTTGCGCCGGAGGCGAACGTGCCTCTTGAGGGGACACTCGAGCTGCCGCCGCTCGACGAGCAGGCGATACTCGCGCACCTGGGCGAGCTGCCGAAGCGCCGCCCGGACCTCGTGGCGCTGCGCTACGGCTACCAGGCGCAGGACGAGCGCTATCGCGCGGCGATCCTCGGCCAGTTCCCGACGTTCACCCTCGGCTTCACGCGAGCGCGCGACGTAAGCAATGTTCCCACGCTGGGGCTCGGCATCACGCTCAGCCTGCCCTTTTTCGACGGCAATCGCGGCAAGATCCGCGTCGCGGAGGCGACGCGCGCGCGGCTGCACGACGAGTACGCGATCCGCATCCAGCAGGCCGACGCCGAGATCCGCCGTCTGCTCGACGAGCAGCGCATCAACCTGCGCCAGCTCGACGAAGTCGACCGGGGCCTGGCCGAGCTCGCCGATGCGTCGCGCAAGGCGAAGGCCGCGTTCGCCGCGCGCGCGATCGACGCGCTGGCCTTCACCGGCCTGCAGTCCTCATACCTCGCCAAGCGCATCGAGAAGATTTCGCTCGAGCAGTCGATCCTCGAGCAGCGCGTGGCGCTCGAGAACCTGATCGGACGACCGGTGCCATGAGAAAGAGGACCCTCGTCATCGCCGGCGTGCTGGTGGTCGCCGTGGGCATCGGCGCCTGGTTCTATTCGCGCGACGGGGGCTCCGCCGGGGGAGGAGAACAGGCTGCGCCGCCCGTAGCCCAGGTGAAGACGCAGCCGCTCCTGCGCCGGGAGGTGACCGACACGCTGGAGACCTTCGGCGAGCTCAGCACCGGGCAGGTGGTGGCGGTCAGCTTCCCGCGCGCCGGTCAGGTGTCGCGTCTCTGGGTGCTCGATGGGAGCACCGTGAAGAAGGGCGATCCGATCGCCACGCTGGTGAGCGACCCGGCGGCGCGCATGGCCTACGAGCAGGCGGTGCACGCCGAGGAGCTCGCGAAGAGCGAGCTCGCGCGCACCGGCGAGCTCTTCAAGCTGCAGCTCGCCACGCGCTCGCAGCTCGACAACGCAAGCAAAGCGCTCGCCGACGCGCAGGCCGCCGTGCAGGCGCAGCGCCGCCTGGGCGGCGATCTGCAGAGCCAGACCGTGCGCGCGCCCTTCGCCGGCGTGGTGGTCAAGCTGGCCGTGGCGCAGGGCGACCGGGTGCAGCCGGGCGCCACGATCGCGCAGATGGGGCACACCGACGAGATGCGCGCGCACCTCGGCGTGCAGCCCGAGCAGGCCGCCAGAGTGCGCATCGGAATGCCCGTCGCCATCGCGCCGGTCGACGAGCCGAACGCCGTCGTGCACGCGCACATCGACGCGCTGCACGACATCATCGACCCAAGCACGCGTCTCGTGGACGCCGTCGCGATCGTTCATGCCTCGAGCGCCGACCCGCTCGTTCCCGGCATGAAGGTGCGCGGCCGCATCTCGCTCGACACGCACATGGCCTGGCTCGTGCCGCGCGACGCGGTGCTCGAGGAAAACGGCAAGGCCTACCTCTTCCAGGTGCAAGGCGGCAACGCGCGGCGCGTCGACGTCGAGAAGCGCGGCGCCTACGGCGATCTGCAGGCCATCGCCGGGCCGTTCGATCCGAAGCTGCCGGTCGTGGCGCTCGGCAACTACGAGCTGAAGGACGGCATGGCGGTGCGCGAGGCGCCGGCCGGCAAATGAAGGCCGGCGCCTGGATCGGACGCCACCGGCGCTCGATCCTCTTCCTTCTCGCGATGCTCGCCGGTGCCGGCGGCTTCTCGGTGCGGACGCAGCCGGTGTCGCTCTTCCCGACGGTCGACTTTCCGCGCGTGGCGATCCGCCTCGACGCCGGCGACCGGCCGGCGAAGCAGATGGAGATCCTGGTCACGCGTCCGGTAGAAGAAGCCGTGCGCCGCGTGCCCGGCGTGCGCACCCTGCGCTCGACGACGAGCCGCGGCTCCGCGGAGGTGTCGGTGACCTTCGACTGGGGCACCGACATGGCGGTCGCGACACTGCAGGTCAACGCCGCGATCGGGCAGGCGGCGCCGAACCTGCCGCCCGGCACGCAGTTCCTCGTGCGCCGCATGGACCCGACCGTCTTCCCGATCATCGCCTACAGCCTCACCTCGCCGACCCTCTCGCCTACGGCGCTGCACGACCTCGCCCAGTACCAGCTCCGGCCTTTGCTCTCCGCGGTTCCAGGCGTTGCGCGTGTGCAGGCGACGGGTGGCGCGATCGAGGAGTACCGCGTCGACGTCTCGCCGATGAAGCTCAAGTCCTACGGCCTCTCGCTCGGCGACGTCGCGAAGGCGGTCGGCGCGGAGAACGTGATCACCGCGGTGGGCAAGCTCGAGGACCACTACAAGCTCTATCTCCTCGTCTCCGACACGCGCTTCTCGAGCGTGTCCGAGATCCGCGACGCGGTGATCCGCGCCGGGCCGACCGGCGTGGTGCGCGTCGCCGATGTGGCGCAGGTCGAGGATTCCACCATGCCGCAATGGATACGGGTCACCGCGAACGGGCGCGATGCGGTTCTGCTCTCGATCTACCAGCAGCCGGGCAGCAACAGCGTGCAGATCGCGAAAGACGTGAAGGCGAAGCTCGCCGCCGCGGGGGGCCTGCTGCCCGCGGGCGTTCAGGTGGCCAACTGGTACGACCAGAGCGAGCTGGTGCTAGCCTCGGCGAGCAGCGTGCGCGACGCCATCCTGATCGGCGTCGGGCTCGCCGCGGCCGTCCTGTTCGTCTTCCTCGGCAGCTGGAAGACCACGCTCATCGCCGTCATCACCGTGCCCGCCGTGCTCGCCGTCACGGTGCTCGTGCTGCACATCCTCGGCATGAGCTTCAACATCATGACGCTCGGCGGCATGGCGGCGGCGGTGGGTCTCATCATCGACGACGCGATCGTCATGACCGAGCACATCGTGCGCCGGTTGCGCGGCGCGCAGAGCGCGCGCGCCATGCCGATCCACGAGCGCGTGTTGCGCGCCACCGACGAGTTCGTGCACCCGCTCACCGGCTCGAGCGCGGCGACGGTCATCATCTTCGCGCCGCTCGCCTTCCTGACCGGCGTCACCGGCGCCTTCTTCAAGGCGCTGTCGATCACCATGGCGGCCGGGCTCGCGGTCTCCTACTTCGTGGCGTGGCTCGCGCTGCCGGTGCTCGCCGAGCGCTTCCTGAAGGAAGCCGACGCCGCCGAGCGGCCTCCGGGCCGCTTCTGGTCGGCGCTGCTGCGCGGCTACGACCGCACGCTCGCCCGCTTGCTCGCGCGGCCCTGGCTTCTTCTCCTCGGCCTCGCGCCGCTCGCCGCGCTCGGCTGGCTCGGCTACAAGCACACGGGCACAGGGTTCATGCCGCACATGGACGAGGGCGGCTTCGTGGTGGACTACCGCAGCGCGCCCGGCACCGCGCTTTCCGAGACCGACCGGCTGCTGCGCCAGGTCGAGGCGATCATCCGTTCGATGCCCGACGTACAGACTTACTCGCGCCGCACCGGCGTGTCGCTCGGCGACACCTTCACCGAGCCGAACCAGGGCGACTTCTTCATCCGGCTGAAGTCCGGCAACCGCCGCCCGGTGGACGAGGTGATGGACGACCTGCGCGCGCGCATCGAGCACGACGTGCCGGGCCTCGAGATCGAGATGGCGCAGCTCATGGAGGACGTAATCGGCGACCTCACCGCGGTGCCGCAGCCGATCGAGATCAAGATCTTCTCCGACAACCCCGCCCAGCTTCACGCCCTGGCGCGCAAGACCGCGCAGCTCATCGCGCGCATTCCCGGTGTCGTGGACGTGAAGAGCGGGGTCAACCCGGCGGGCGACAGCCTGGAGATCCACGTCGACCGGGCGAAAGCGGCGCTCGAGGGCGTCGACCCAGATGCGATCACGCGCGAGCTCTCCGACTACCTGCAGGGCAACGTCGCGACGCAGATCCCGACCGACGCGAAGGCGATCGGCGTGCGCGTCTGGGTACCGCGCGACGTGCGCACCACCGAGAAGGACCTGCGCAGCCTCAGCCTGCGTGCGCCCGACGGGCACTACTTTCCGCTCTCGCGCGTGGCGACCATCGAGACGCTGACCGGCGAGCCGGAGATCAGCCGCGAGGATCTCAAGCCGATGGACGCAGTGACCGCGCGCATCAGCGGGCGCGACCTCGGCTCGGTGATCGCGGACGTGAAGCAGACGATGGCGGGCGAAGGTAAGCTGCCGCCCGGCGTCTACTACGACCTGGGCGGCCTCTACGCGCAGCAGCAGATCGCCTTCCACGGCCTGATGATCGTCTTCGCCGCGGCGACCGCGCTAGTGTTCGTGCTGCTTCTCTTCCTCTACGAGAGCTTTCGCGTCGCGCTGTCGATCATCCTGACGTCGCTCTTCTCCGCCTCGGCGGTGTTCATCGGCCTGTGGCTGACCGGCATCGAGCTGAACATCACGGCGATCATGGGCATGACCATGATCATCGGCGTCGCGACCGAGGTGGCGATCTTCTACTTCTCCGAGCAGCAGGTGCTGCGCGGCGACTCGGGCGACCTGCATCAGTCGCTGCGCGAGGCGGGCAAGAGCCGGATGCGGCCGATCGCCATGACCACCATCGCCGCCATCCTCACGCTGTTGCCTCTCGCCTTCGCGCTCGGCCGCGGCTCGCAGATGCAGCAGCCGCTCGCCGTCGCCATCATCTCGGGGCTTGCGGTGCAGCTGCCGCTGGTGCTGCTCGCCATGCCGGCGATCTACGCCCTTTTCTTCCGCGCCGCGGAGTGGTGGCGGCGGCAGTAGGGCCGCCCTTTCGAGCCGGCCTTCATGGTACAGTAACGAGAATCGTTCTCGTCTTAAGCCTTAATGTCGCAATCCAATGAAGACACGCTCGGCGCCCTGCGCCC
>DASQYN010000499.1:0-4918 GCA_035639215.1 Burkholderiales bacterium | reverse complement strand
GACACGCAGCGAGTAGCCGAATTCCTCCGGCGTCGGCAGTAGGCCGACCAGCGCGCGCTTGGCGAGCCGGCCGTGGCCGATCTCGCGCCGCTTCGACGGGCCCATGCGCCCGGTCTCGCCGGTCGCGTAAGGCGGCATGTTGTAGTGGAACATGAAGCGCTCGCGGTACTCGCCGGAGAGCGCGTCGATGATCTGCTCGTCGCGGCCGGTGCCGAGCGTCACGGTGACAAGCGCTTGCGTCTCTCCTCTCGTAAACAGGGCAGAGCCATGGGTGCGCGGCAGCACACCAACGCGCACCGTGATCGGACGTACCGTGCGCGTGTCGCGACCGTCGATGCGCGGCTCGCCGTCGAGGATCTGCCCGCGCACGATCTTCGACTCGAGGTTGAAGAACGTCTCCTTCACCACATTGACGTTCACCTCGGGGTTTTCCGCGACCAGCTTCTCCACCGCCGCCTTGCGGATCTCGTTCAGGCGGCTGTTGCGCGTCTGTTTCTGCTTGATCAGGAACGCCTGCCGCATGTCCGCCTCGGCGATCGCCGCGACGCGGGCGATGAGACCCTCGTCTTTCGCGGGCGGCTGCCAGTCCCAGGCCGGCTTGCCGGCCTGCTCGGCGAGCTCGTGGATCGCCTGGATGGCGGCCTGCATCTGCTCGTGGCCGAACACCACGCCGCCCAGCATGACGTCTTCGGCCAGCTCGAGCGCCTCGGACTCGACCATCAGCACGCCCTGCTCGGTTCCGGCGACTACCAGGTTCAGCTTCGACTCCTTGAGCTGGCTCATCGTTGGGTTGAGCACGTATTCGCCATTCAGGTAACCGACCCGACAGGCGCCGATCGGCCCGTTCCACGGGATGCCCGACAGGGTGAGCGCTGCCGACACCGCCAGCATCGCCGGAATGTCGGAGTCGACCTCGGGGTTGAGCGACATGACCGTCGCGACGACCTGCACCTCGTTCAGGAAGCCGTCGGGGAACAGCGGCCGGATCGGTCGGTCGATGAGGCGCGAGGTGAGCGTCTCTTTCTCGGAGGGGCGGCCTTCCCGCTTGAAGAAGCCGCCCGGGATCTTGCCCGCGGCGTAGGTCTTCTCGACGTAGTCGACGGTGAGCGGGAACCAGTCCTGCCCGACGCGCGGCTCCTTGGCGCCCACGACGGTGGCGAGCACCACGGTGTCGTCCATGCTGCAGATCACAGCGCCGTGCGCCTGGCGCGCAATCTCGCCGGTTTCGAAGGTGACCTGATGTGCTCCGAGGCTGAAGGTTTTCTTGATGGGATTCAAGGGAGGATCCTTAAAAAGACAAAACGCTCACCTCGGGGCGAGCGTCCGTTTTACTGCGGCACCGGAAGCACTACTTGCGTAGGCCCAGCTTCTCGATCAGCGCACGGTATTTGTCGGCGTCCTTGCGCTTCAGGTAATCGAGCAGCTTGCGCCGCTGGCTCACCATCACCAGCAGCCCGCGGCGCGAGTGGAAGTCCTTCACGTGGGTCTTGAAGTGCTCGGTAAGACCGTTGATGCGTTCGGTGAGGAGCGCGACCTGCACCTCGGGCGACCCGGTGTCCTTGCTCGAGCGCTGATGCTGCTTCACCACCTCCGCCTTCTGCGGAACTTGCAATGCCATTCGGCTGACTCGCTTTCGACCGTGCTCTCAAATTTGAGCCGGCGATTTTAACCGAAGCGGCATTCCTCTCACAAGGTTTACCGATGTTTTTCAGCCGCTTGGCCGAGGGGCCGCGTGAGGCGCACCGGCTTCAGGCGGCCGCCCGCCTCGCCTCGGGCTAGGCCGATGACGGCACCGTCGACACGGTAGAGCGCGCACAGACCTTCGGCCAGGCCGCTGATCTCCAGGCCCTGCCCATTGCGCAGGCGGGCCTCCTCAGAGGCATCGAGCTCGGCGCGCGGCAGGCCCTCGAGAAGCCGCGGCAGCGGCAGCACGCGCCGCCGGCGCTCCTCTGCACCAAGACCTGCCAAAGCCTCCAGGGTCGCGGCCTCGGCCAGACGGAACGGGCCGGACGCGGTGCGCCGCAGGGCGGCGAGATGGGCGCCGGTGCCGAGCACCTCGCCGATGTCCTCAGCGAGGGTCCTCACGTAGGTGCCCTTGCTGCAACGGACGCGCAGCTCGAGCACCGGCGGCGAGTATCCGCCGACCTCCAGCTCGAAGATCTCGACCGGGCGGGGTGTCCGCGCCACTGTCTGTCCGCGGCGCGCGAGCTTGTAGAGCGGCACCCCCTCGCGCTTGAGCGCCGAGTGCATCGGCGGCAGCTGCTTGATGCAGCCGCGAAAGCGCCGCAGCGTCGCTTCGACATCGGCCAACGACGCCTCGACCGGCCGTGCCTGCACGACCTCTCCCTCCGCATCGCCCGTACTGGTCTTCTCGCCTAGCTTCAGCGTCGCGAGATACTCCTTGTCCGAATCGAGTAGCGGCCCGGCGAACTTGGTCGCCTCGCCGAAGAGCACGACGAGCAGGCCGCTAGCGAGAGGATCGAGCGTCCCGGCATGTCCGGCCTTCGACGCACGGTACAGGCGCTTCGCCTGTTGGAGAGCGGCGTTCGAGCTGATGCCGAGCGCCTTGTCGAGCAGCAGCGCGCCGTCGATCACTTCTTTTCCCGGGTCGAATCGATCAGGCGTGACAGGCGATCGCCCCGCTCCACCGACTCGTCGTAGACGAAGCGCAGCTCCGGCGTCGTGTAGAGCTTGATGCGCCGCGCGAGCTGCGAGCGCAGGAAGCCCGCCGCGCGTTGCAGGCCCTCGCGCGCCTCGTCGATGTGCTCCTTGCTCAAGGTCGTGAAGTAGACCTTGGCATGCGAGAGGTCGGGCGAGACATCCACGGCCGTGATCGTCACCATGCCGACCCGCGGGTCGCGCACGTCGCGGTGCAGCAGGTCCGACAGCTCGCGCTGGATCAGGTCGCCCAGCTTCTCGGGACGACCCGACCGTTTCTGTTTCACAACGCCTCCAGGTCGGACACTAAAGCGTCCGGGCCACCTCGACCGTCTCGAAGACCTCGAACTGGTCCTTTTCCTTCAACTCGGTGAAGCTCTTGAGTGAGATGCCGCACTCGAAGCCGGCCTTCACCTCGCGCACGTCGTCCTTGAAGCGCTTGAGCGAGTCGAGCTCGCCGGTGTGGATGACCACGTTGTCGCGCAGCACCCGCACCTGGGCGCCGCGGCGCACCGTGCCTTCGAGGACGTAGCAGCCGGCCACCGTGCCGACCTTCGAGATGCGGAACACCTGGCGCACTTCGACCAGGCCGATGACCTGCTCCTTGCGCTCGGGCGCCAGCATGCCGGAGAGCGCCGCCTTGATCTCGTCGACCGCCTCGTAAATGATGTTGTAGTAGCGGATCTGGATGCCCGAGGACTCGGCGAGCTTGCGCGCCGCGCCATCGGCGCGGGTGTTGAAGCCGATGATGATGGCGCGAGAGGCCATCGCCAGGTTGACGTCCGACTCGGTGATGCCGCCCACCGCGGCGTGCACCACCATCACCCTCACCTCCTCGGTGCCGAGGCGGGTCAGCGCGTGAATCAGCGCCTCCTGCGAGCCCTGCACGTCGGCCTTAATGACGAGGTTGAGCACCTTCTTGCCGCCCTCGGCCATCTGCTCGAACATGTTCTCGAGCTTCGCCGCCTGCTGCTTGGCGAGCTTCACGTCGCGGAACTTGCCTTGCCGGAACAGCGCGATTTCGCGCGCCTTACGCTCGTCGGCGAGGACCATCATGTCTTCACCGGCGGTCGGCACTTCCGAGAGACCCTGCACTTCGACCGGGATAGACGGCCCGGCCTCGGCGACAGCGCGTGCGTTCTCGTCGAGCATCGCGCGCACCCGTCCGTAGACCGCGCCGGTGAGGATTATGTCGCCGCGCCTGAGCGTCCCCGACTGCACGAGGAGCGTGGCGACCGGTCCGCGGCCCTTGTCGAGCCGCGCCTCGATGACCACCCCCTTCGCCGGCGCCTCGACCGGCGCCTTGAGCTCGAGCACCTCCGCCTGCAGGAGCAGCTGCTCGAGGAGCCCGTCCACACCCTGCCCGGTCTTCGCCGAGACCGGCACCACCGGCGAGTCGCCGCCGAACTCCTCGGGGACGACCCCGTGCGAGAGCAGGTCCTGCTTCACCTTGTCGGGATTCGCCTCGTGCTTGTCGATCTTGTTCATGGCCACCACGAGCGGCACGTTGGCCGCCTTGGCGTGGTTGATCGCCTCGATCGTCTGGGGCATGACGCCGTCGTCGGCCGCCACGACCAGCACCACGATGTCGGTGACCTTGGCGCCGCGGGCGCGCATGGCCGTGAACGCCTCGTGGCCCGGCGTGTCGAGGAAGGTGATCACGCCGCGTGGTGTCTCGACATGGTAGGCGCCGATGTGCTGCGTGATGCCGCCCGCCTCGCCCGCGGCGACCTTGGTGCGGCGGATGTAATCGAGGAGCGAGGTCTTGCCGTGGTCGACGTGGCCCATCACCGTGACCACCGGCGGACGACCCGTAAGCTCGCCAGTGACGGGCTCGGGCGTCTCGACGAGATACGCTTCCGGGTCGGTGAGCTTGGCCGCCTTGGCCTTGTGGCCCATCTCCTCGACCACGATCATCGCCGTTTCCTGGTCGAGCACCTGGTTGATGGTCGCCATCGTGCCGAGCTTCATCAGCACTTTGATCACTTCCACGGCCTTGACCGACATGCGGTGGGCGAGCTCGCCCACGGTGATCGTCTCCGGCACGGCGACTTCGCGCACGAGCGGCTCGGTCGGCTGCGCGAAGCTGGTCTCGCCGGCGGCGGCCGCTGCGCCACGATGGCGGTTTCCGCCCCGCGCGTGCCAGCCGGCAACACCGCCGCCCGCATCGCCACGCGTCTTGATCGTACGGCGGCGCGCCGAATCGTCGCGCAACACCGTGGTCGGCTTCGCCTTCTTCGGCTTCTTGTCGGTCTTGGCG
>DASQYN010000498.1:0-9219 GCA_035639215.1 Burkholderiales bacterium | reverse complement strand
CCAGGCCACCCGAGCCCTCACCAAGGACGAAAGCACGAAGAGCATCCCCGTGATCCTCTGCAGCAGCAAGGGGCAGGAGACCGACAAGGTGTGGGGCCTGCGCCAGGGGGCGCGCGATTACGTAGTGAAGCCGGTCAACCCGGCCGACCTGCTGGCGAAGATCGCCGCCCTAGGCTGATGCCGGCGCCGGCCTCGCCCAATGGATCGCTGCGCGACTACCAGGTCGCGCTATCCGAGCGCCTGCGGAGCGCCGGAACCGGCGCGCACGTCGCCGCGAAGCTCGGCGTGCAAGTCGGCGAGGAAGGCTGGCTGGTGGATCTCGCCGATGCGGCTGAGCTCATCCCGCCGCCTGCGATCGCGCCGGTGCCGCTCGCGCGTCCCTGGTTCAAGGGGGTCGCGAATGTGCGCGGCAACCTGTACAGCGTCACCGACTTCTCGGCATTTCTCGGCGGCGCCACGACGAGCATCGGCGAGCAGGCGCGGCTGCTGCTCCTCAATGAGCGCTTCCGCTGCGGCGCCGCGTTGCTCGTCGAGCGCTCGCTCGGCCTGCGCGATCCCGGCGAGCTGAAGCCCATGGCCGACGCCGCCGTCGCGCAGCCCGGCTTCGTACGCGCCGTCTTCGCCGATGCGAACGGCAGGCTCTGGAAGGAGCTCGACGTGCCGGCGCTGATCCAACACGAATCCTTTCTGGAGGCGAGCTTATGAAGCTCGGCACTGCGTTCTTGATCGCCCTGCTGGTCTCATCCCCGGCGGCGCGAGCCGAGACCGGCGTGACGCCGGACACGATCGTCCTCGGCCAGGCGGCAGTCTTCAGCGGACCGGCTGCCCAGCTCGGCATTCAGATGAACAACGGCATCAAGGTCTACCTGAACTACATCAACGCCAAGGGCGGCGTCCATGGCCGCAAGATCAGCCTGGTCACCGAGGACGACCGCTACGAGGCGTCGGTCGCCGCGCTCGCGAGCAGGAAACTCATCGAGGAGCACAAGGTCTTCGCGCTGATCGGCTACGTTGGCACGCCCACGGGGATCGAGCACTTGAAGGTGATCATCCCGGCCAAGGTGCCGCTGGTCGGCATGTTCACCGGCGCCGAAGCGCTGCGCGCGCCCCTCAATCGCTATGTTTTCCACGTGCGGGCGAGCTATTACGACGAGACCGAGAAGATCGTCGAGCAGGTGGTGTCCACCGGGGGACGCAAGATCGCGGTCTTCTACCAGGCGGATGCGTATGGCGAGGCGGGGCGCAAGGGAACGGAGATCGCCCTCGAGAAGCGGGGAATGAAGATCTATTCCCTCGGCTCGTTCGAGCGCAACACCTTGAAGGTCGGCCAAGCCGTGAAGACGATCAATGCTTCCGAGCCGGACGCCGTGGTTATGGTGGGGGCGTACGCGGCATGCGCCGAATTCATCCGGCAGATGAGGCAAGGCGGCAGCGGCGCGACCTTCTACAACGTCTCGTTCGTCGGCAGCAAGGCGCTCGCCGATGCTTTGGGGCCGGAAGGAAGCGGCGTGGCCATTTCGCAGGTGGTCCCGTTCCCCTGGAGCACGGCGGTACCCGTGGTGAACGAGTATCACCAGCTCGCGAAGAAGGCCGGACTTACCGATTACAACTTCAGCGCAATGGAAGGCTTCATTACCGCCAAAGTAATGGTCGAGGGCCTGCGGCGCGCAGGCAGGAACCTGACGCGCGAAGGGCTGGTGAGCGCCCTGGAGAGCATGCACGACGTCGACCTGGGCGGCTTTTACGTCGGCTATTCGCCGAGCGTGCACGCCGGCTCCAAGTTCGTGGACCTCACCATCATCGGCCGAAACGGCAATTTCCTGCGATAGGGGATGCGCATGGGCAACCGACTGGAGTTCCTGAAAATGCCGTTCCTCGGACGCGACACGGGTGCGGCTGCCGACGGCGGCGGCATCGGCATCGCCAAGCCGACCGCGCTGTCGCGCCGGGCCGGCGGCCGACGGCTGCAAGCGCTCGTCGTCCTGCTCGCCGTGCTGCTCGCTCTCGACGCCGGCATCGTGGTGTTCGACGCCCGACAGGCAACGTTCGACACGATCTACGTGGCGACCGTCGGCAAACTGCGCATGCTTTCGCAGCGCCTCGCCAAGGCCGCGCAGCAGGCGTCGCAGGGTAACCGCGAAGCGTTCAAGCAGCTGCGCGACAGCCGCGACGAGTTCGCCGCGCTGGTGAGCCTGCTCGCCACCGGCGGCGCGGCGGCGGGCGGAATCGATCTGCCGCCTACGCCGGCTTCCGTGCGGCCGCCGCTCGCGGCGCTGCAGGCCCGCTGGCAGAGCACCGACCGCAACGCGGCGCTGGTGATTCGCGAGGAGCCCAACCTCGTCGCGCTCGCCACCGCCGTGCGCACGATCAACCTGAACAACCCGGCGCTGCTCGAGACCGCGGAGGAAGTGGCGGCGCTCAGCGTCCAGAGCGGCGGCAGCGCGCGCCAGAACGCGCTGGCCGCCCAGCTCGTCATGCTCACCCAGCGGATGGCGAAGAACGCCAATACCATGCTGGCCGGCGACGTCGTCGACCCCGAGGTCGCTTTCCTGCTCGGCAAGGACACCAATACCTTCCGCGACCTGTTGCAGGGCCTGCTGCAGGGCAACGAGGCGCTTCGCATTCAGCGCGTCGAGGAGCCGCAAATCCGCGGCAAGCTGGGCGAGCTGCAGACCGGCTTCAAGGAATACCAGACGGGCGTCAGCCAGATCCTCGGCAACATGCAGCGGCTGGTGAACGCCAAGCGCGCAACGCGCGACATCTTCAACGACAGCGAGAAGCTGCTCGGCTCGGCGGAAGAGCTCGCCGCCGGCTACGACGGCCTGCTCGACGCGCGCAAGATCAATTTCGTCGCCATGGGAATCGTCTCGCTGCTCGCCTTCGTCGTGCTACTGCTCATCGGCAAGGCCTACATCGACGACAGCCGCCGCCGCGCCGAGCAGAGCGAGCGCCAGAACCGCGAAAACCAGGAGGCGATCCTGCGGTTGCTGGACGAGATCGGCAACCTGGCGAGCGGCGATCTCACGGTGCGCGCGAAAGTGACCGAGCACATGACCGGGGCCATCGCCGATTCGATCAACTACACCATCGACGAGCTGCGGCGGCTGGTGGCCGGCATCACCAACGCGGCTCACCACGTGACCACGGCGACGCAGGAGGCGCAGGCCGTATCGACCCAGCTGCTCCAGGCGGCGCACAAGCAGGCCACCGAGATCCAGGCGACCGGGCAGTCGGTCAGCCAGATGGCCCAGTCGATGAACCACGTGTCGAGCAACGCGAGCGATTCGGCCAAGGTGGCGGAAACCTCGCTGCTCGCGGCCGGCAAGGGCGCGCAGGCGGTGCAGAACGCGATCCGCGGCATGAACGACATCCGCGACCAGATCCAGGAGACCTCGAAGCGCATCAAGCGCCTGGGCGAAAGCTCCCAGGAGATCGGCGAGATCGTGCAGCTGATCTCGGACATCACCGAACAGACCAACGTGCTCGCGCTCAATGCCGCCATCCAGGCCGCCTCCGCGGGCGAGGCGGGCCGCGGCTTCACGGTCGTCGCCGAAGAGGTGCAGCGCCTCGCGGAGCGCTCGGCCGAGGCGACCAAGCATATCGGCGCTATCGTCAAGAGCATTCAGCGCGACACTCAGGACGCGGTCGAAGCCATGGAGCGGAGCACGCGCGGCGTGGTGGAGGGAACGCGCACCGCCGATGAGGCCGACCAGGCGCTGCGCGAGATCGAGAAGATCTCGAACCGGCTCGCCGAGCTGATCGGCGGCATTTCCCACGCCACCCAGCAGCAGGCCGCCTCGGCAACCGAGGTGGCCGGGAAGATGAAGATCATCCTCGGCGTGACGCAGCTGACGACGGAGGGCACGAAGAAGACCGCGCTTTCGGCCACCAAGCTGACCGAGCTCGCCGAAGGCCTGAAGAAATCGGTCTCCGGATTCCGGCTCGCGTGAGGAAGGACGGCGGCACTTGATGGCCGACACGACCATCCTTTCCTGGATCACCGCCGAGGTGGACCAGGCGCTCGAGCGGGTGCGCCGCCAGCTCGCCACCTACCGCAGCGCGCCCGCCGACGCGACGCCGCTCGCCTCGTGCCCGGAACACCTGCACCAGGTGAGCGGCGCGCTCAACATGGTGGGCTTGAACGGCGCGACGCGTTTTTGCGAGGCCCTGGAGACGACCTTGAGCGGGCTCGAGGGCGCCGGCGCCGACGGCGCGGCCGTGATCGACCGCGCGGTGCTCGAGCTGAAGCAGTTCGTCGACGACGTGGCGCGAGGACAGCCGAACGTGCCGACCCGCCTCTATCCGGTCTATCGCGAGCTCGCTCACCTGCAAGGGCGGGAAGACAGCTCCGAGATCGAGCTCTTCTTCCCCGACCTGACACCGCCCGCGCCCTCGCATCCGCGGCCGCACGCCCTCGAGGAGGGCGAGCTGCCCGGATTCCTGCAATCGCAGCGCCCCCGCTGGCAGCGCGGCATCCTCGCCTGGATCCGCCGCCAGCCACACGCCCTCGAAGACATGCGCGAGACGCTCGACGCCATCCATTCGGTGGCCCACCGGCTTCCCGAGCGGCGCGCCCTCTGGTGGGTGGCCGGCGGCCTGGTCGACGCGCTGCTCGACGTGTCGGACCCGAAGCGGCTCGCCCATGCCCGATCGCTCTGGAACAAGATCGACATGCACATCCGCGACCTGGGGCAGGCGAAGGGCGCCCCACCCGACAACGAGCCGCTGCTGCGCGAATTGCTATACACGATTGCCTGCTGCCCGCCGCTGACGCAACGGCTGCGCGATATCAAGCGGCTCTACGCCCTCGACGCCCTCGTTCCGCACCAGGCCGAGCCGGCGGTCGACATGGACACGATGCAGCCGGCGCTCGAGGACGCGCGCTCGCGGCTGCAGGCGGCGCAGCAGACCTGGCAGCAGTACCTCGAGGGCGAGGCGAATGCCGTCGCCTCGTTCCGGGCGCGGCTCACCGCGCTTCAGGAGCGCGCCGGAGACCTGCGGAGCGCGCCGTTCACGAAGCTCCTCGAGGCGCTCGGCGCGGCGGCGGCCGGCCTTGCCGAGTCGCGAGCGCCGGAAAGCGAGACGATGCTCGCGGAGATGGCATCGGCGTTCCTCCTCGCGGAAAGCATCCTCGAGACGTTCGCCCAGCCGGCGCCGGATCTCGACGAGCAGGTCGAGATCATGAGCCGATGGCTCGACGCGGCGGCCTCGGCGGCGACCAAGGCGGCGCCGCCCACGGGGCTGCGGCCCGCGCTCACCGAGTACGTCAATTCGCTGCAGCTGCGCTCTCAGGTCGCGAAAGAGATCCTCGCCAACCTGCAGCAGGCCGAGCAGGTGCTCGACGCTTACGCTCGCGGCCAGGGCGGCGCGGAGGCGCTGAAGAGCGCCGCTCCGCAGCTGCGCCAGATCCATGGCGCGCTTTCCGTGCTCGGCTGGGAGCGGCCGATCGCCGTGCTCGAGCGCTGCGAGGCGCTTCTCGCGGGACTGATGCCAGGAAGCGAAGACATCGACTGGGTGGCCGAAGGGCTAAGCAGCATCGGCCTGTTCATCGCGCCCTGCATTCACGGGCGCGCGCCTCGTCAGGCCGCCGTCGATCTTTTCCTCGAGCGCGTCGCCCGGCGCGGCGAACCGGCGAAGCCCGCGGCGCCGGCCGAGCGCTCCGCGCCGTCGCAAGAGCTTTTGCAGGTATTCCTCGAGGAGGCAGTCGAGGTGCTCGCCTCGGTGGAAGCGGGTCTCGCGGCGTGCCGCGCCGATGCGGGCAAGCTGGAGACGCTCGCCGCCATCCGTCGCGGCTTCCATACGCTGAAGGGCAGCGGCCGGATGGTCGGCCTTTCCGAGCTCGGCGATGCCGCCTGGGGAGTCGAACGCGCCATGAACCAGTGGCTGGAGCAGAAGCAGCCCGCCTCGCCGGAGCTCCTCGAGCTCGTCGCAGTGGCGCACGGCCGCTTCGCCGCGTGGGTCACACAGCTGCGCGACGGCGAGCCGCTCGTGGTCGACGCGCGACCGATCGCCGAGCTGGCCGCCCGGTTGCGCGGCCAGGAGGTCGCCGCGGCGCGCGTGCTCGAAATCTACTTCAAGGAGGCGGCCGTCCATGCGGCCACCCTGAACGCGGAATGCGCGGCCTGGCAGGAGAAGCCGGGCGCCGACGCCTCACCCGAGTTCATGCGCGCCGCGCACACCCTCGCTAGCAGCTCGCGCACTGCGGGCTTTGGCGATATTGCCGCGCTCGCCGCCGCGCTGGAGCACTGGCTGCCGCTGGCGAGCCGGACCGTGCAGGCGGCCGACGTCACCGTCATCACGGGCTGTGTGGAAACGCTTGGCGAGATGGTCGGGGCTGCGGGCCGTGGCGCGGCGCGCCGCGGGCAGGGCGCAGCCATGGCCGCGCTGCAATCGCTCAAGGACCGGCTCCAGGTTCCGGCGCGTCCGAAAGAAAAGCGCAGCATGCGCGACGACATCGACAGCGATCTGCTGCCGGTGTTCCTCGACGAAGCGCGCGAGCTGCTGCCGCAGATGGGTAGCGATCTCCGACACTGGAAGGCGTCCCCGGAGGACCGCAACGCCGCCGATGCCGTGAAGCGGGCGCTCCATACGCTCAAGGGAAGCGCTCGAATGGCAGGCGCGATCCGGCTCGGTGAGCTCACCCACCTCATGGAAAGCCGGATCGAGTACGCGCTGGAGGCGGGAGAGCTTACGGCCGAGCTCTTCGAGGACCTGGAAGGCAAGATGGACCGGCTCTCGGGCGACCTCGAGAAGCTCGGGCAGGCTCCCGAAGCGGCGCCGCAGCCCGCCGCGCCGGCGCAGCCGGCAGCGGCGCCTTCGGCGCAGCTGCCGCCAGCGGGCGCGCCGGCGACGATGCTGCGGGTCAACGCGGACCGGCTCGACCGCCTGATTACCGAGGCCGGCGAAGCGGCCATCGCGCGCTCGCGCATCGAAGCGGAGCTGCGGCAGGTCAAGCAGGCGCTCGCGGACCTGAGCGAAAGCATCGCGCGGCTGCGCACCCAGCTGCGCGAGGTCGAGATCCAGGCCGACAGCCAGCTGCAGTCGCGCCGCGCCATGCTCGACCCGCACGAGAGCGAGTTCGACCCGCTCGAGTTCGACCGCTATACGCGCCTGCAGGAGCTGACGCGCATGATGGCCGAGGGCCTGAGCGACGCGACCTCGATCCAGCAGGCGCTTCTCAAGAGCCTCGGCGAGACCGATGCGGCGCTCCTGCAGCAGGCGCGTATCAGCCGCGAGCTGCAGCAGGACCTGATGCGCATGCGCGCCCTGCCGTTCGCCAGCCTCTCGGAGCGGCTGCACCGGGTGGTGCGCCAGACGGCGCGCGACCTCGGCAAGAAGGCCGAGCTCGACATCGACGGCGGCCAGGTCGAGCTCGACCGCGGCGTGCTCGAGCGCATGGCCGCGCCGCTCGAGCACATGCTGCGCAACGCCCTGGTGCACGGCATAGAAGATCCGGCGAGCCGCAGCGCGGCAGGCAAGGGCGAGGCCGGACGCATCGCCATCGCGCTGCGCCAGGAGGCGAACGAGATCGTGCTTTCGCTATCCGACGACGGGCGCGGCATCGACGTCGCGCGCTTGCGCGCCGCGGCGCTCGCCAAGGGGCTGATCTCCGAGGAGCAGGCGTTTTCGGAGGCGGAGCAGGTGCAGCTGATCTTCCTGTCCGGCCTTTCCACGGCCGAGTCGGTGACCGAGCTGGCTGGCCGCGGCATCGGCATGGACGTCGTGCGCAACGAGGTCAACGCGATCGGCGGCCGGGTCGATGCCGCGACGACGTCGGGCGGCGGCACCACCTTCACGATCTTCCTGCCGCTCACCCTGGCGGTGACGCAGACGCTGATGGTCGGTGCCGCCTCGCGCCGTTTCGCGATCCCGTCCGCGACGGTCGAACAGGTGTTGCGCCTGAAGGCGGACGACCTGGTCGCGCTCTACGAGAAAGGTGCAGTCCCTTTCCAGGGCCGCGACTATCCGCTGCACTACCTGCGCCAGCTCCTCGGCAGCCGGGCCGCGACGCAGATCCGCGATTACAACGCGGTGCTGCTGCTGCGCAGCGGCCTGCAGCGGCTGGCGGTGCACGTGGACGAGCTGATCGGCAGCCGGGAGATGGTGGTGAAGAACATCGGGCCGCAGCTCGCCCGCATCCCCGGCGTCGCCGGGGCGACCGTCCTTCCGGACGGCGGCATCGTGCTGATCATCAATCCGGCCCAGCTTGCGAGCCGCGCGCCCGGGTCCGGCGCCCGTACCGGCGTCCCCGATACGGCGCCCGAGCGCGCCGGCCGGGCGCCGCTCGTCATGGTCGTCGACGACTCGATCACCGTGCGCAAGATCACGGGCCGCCTGCTCGAGCGCGAAGGCTACCGCGTGCTGACCGCAAAGGACGGCATCGACGCGCTGGAGCAGCTGAAGGGCGAGCTGCCGGCAGTCATGCTGGTCGACATCGAGATGCCGCGCATGGACGGCTTCGACCTGGCGCGCAACGTGCGCGGCGACCCGCGCACCATGGAGATTCCGATCATCGTCATTTCGTCGCGCACCGCGCCGAAGCACCGCAGCCGCGCCGCCCAGCTCGGCGTGAACGCGTTCCTCGGCAAGCCTTATGAGGAGGCCGAGCTGGTGCGGCAGATCGCGGTCCTGGCGCCGCGATGAGCAAGCCGCTTCCGGAGCGCATCGCCAAGTACCCGGTGCTGCGGCAGATCGGCTCGGGGGCGACGAGCAAAGTCTATCTCGCGCGCGACCCGTTCGCCGGCCGGGACGTGGCGATCAAGGTCTTTCTCTTCGACAAGCACGCCGACGAGCAGGAAGAGCGGATGATGCACAAGGCGTTCGTCGCCGAGGCTTCGCTCGCCGGCAAGCTCAATCACCCGCACATCGTCGACATTTTCGACGCGGTGGTAGAGCCCGATCGCAGCTACCTGGTGATGGAGTACGTGGCCGGCACGACGCTCGAGGCGCATGTCGATGCGGCGACGCTGCTGCCGGTCGGCAAGGTGGTGGAAATCGTCTTCAAGTGCGTGCGGGCGCTGGAGTATGCGGCGCGCCACGGCGTGATCCACCGCGACATCAAGCCGGGCAATATCCTGCTCTCGGCGGCCGGCGAGACCAAGGTCGGCGACTTCGGCGCATCCTTCCAGCAGAAGCTGCTCGATACCACCCAGATCAGCGTGGTCGGCTCGCCGGCGTACATGTCCCCCGAGCAGATCCGGATGGAGCCGCTGACGCACC
>DASQYN010000497.1:0-6516 GCA_035639215.1 Burkholderiales bacterium | reverse complement strand
TCTCTACCGAATCTTCCGCCGACCGGTACGGCCCGATTTCTCCCTCCCGCGAGCTCCGGCGACGTGGCACGCCGGAGTGCGGGCGATCTTCGCGAAGATGGTGCCGCCGAAAGGCGTGCGCATGCGGGGCGGGCAGATGCTGAACGCCTACGGCTATCACATCGCGCTCGCGATCGTCGCTTTCACATTCGCGCCGCACATCGCGTTCATCGCCCGCTATCTGGGTTTCGGCTGGACGCCGCTGCCCGATCCGGTGACCTACATCGCCACAGCGGTGGCGATCCTCGGGCTCGTGGTCGCGCTCATGTACCGCCTCACGGACGACGTGCAGCGGCTGCTCTCCACCTTCGACGACTACTTCAGCTGGTTCGTGACGCTGCTGCCGCTTCTCACGGGCATGGCTCTGATCGAGCGGCCGTACTATCCGGCGCCCGTGGTGGCGCCCTCGTTGCCGACCACGCCGGTGCTGCTGGCCATCCATCTCCTCAGCCTCGAGTTGCTGCTCGTCTGGCTGCCGTTCGGCAAGCTGTCGCATGCGGCGCTCGTCTTCGTCTCGCGCTGGCGCACGGGCGTCGATTTCGCGCGCAAGGGAGCCGCGCTATGAAGCGCGCCGAGTTCGATTTTCCCGGGCGCGGCGTCGAGCGGCCCGCGGTGCGTTACGACAAGCAGGGCGACGCCTCCGACGCCGAGCGCGTCGAGCGCGCGATGCAGGCCTTCGCGCGCGACATGACGCGCACCAATGCCACCTACCTGGAGTCGTGCATCCGCTGCGGTCACTGCGCCGAGGCGTGTCATTTCTATACGACCAGCCACGATCCGCAGTACACGCCCATCTGGAAACTCGAGCCGTTCAAGCGAGCATGGAAGGGCAAGAAGGTCAGTGCAAATCAACTGCGGAAGTGGCAGGAGCTGCTCTACGACTCGTGCACGATGTGCGGGCGCTGCACGCTCGCCTGCCCGATGGGCATCGACATCGCCGGCCTGGTCGCGCAGGCGCGCCATGCCATGTTCGCCGCCGGCCTCGTGCCGCACGAGCTGCACGCGGTCGCCGAGCGCGCCGAGCGCGAGGGCAGCCCGCTCGGCGCGACGCCCAAGGTGCTGAAGGAGAGGATCGAGTGGCTGGCCGACGAGCACGAGGTGGACATCTCGCTCGACCGCCCGCAGGCCGACGTCCTGATCACGCTCTCGTCGATCGAGATCATGAAGTACCCGATGGCGCTGGTGTCGCTCGCGAAGATCCTGAATCGCATGGGCGCCTCCTGGACGATCCGCTCCGACGGCTACGAGGCGACCAACTTCGGCCTTTTCTCCGGCAACCTCGACTGGCAGCGCGACATGAGCCTGCGCATGATCCAGGCCGCGATCGCCTGCCGCGCAAAGACCCTCGTGCTCCCCGAGTGCGGCCACGCCTACGGCGCGATGCGCTGGCAGGGCGCCAACATGTACGGCAAGCCCTTGCCCTTCCGCGTGCTGCACATCTCGGAGTTCCTCGCCGAGGCGGTGCGCGAAGGCAAGCTCGGGCTGAAGCGCCTCGAAGGCTCGATCACCTTCCACGATCCCTGCCAGGTGTCGCGCCGCGGCGGGGCCACGACTGCGCCGCGGGAAGTCCTCGCTTCGTTGCAAGCGGAGGTCAGGGAAATGCCGCCGAGCGGGGATGCGAACTGGTGCTGCGGGGGCGGCGGCGGCGTCGTGACGCTGCATCGCGCCGACGAGCATCGCTACCGCGCCTTCGAGATCAAGATCGCGCAGGTCGAGGCGAGCGGCGCCGAGCGCATGGCGACGAGCTGCTCCAACTGCCGGCTCACTTTCGACGACGGCGCGGCGCACTTCAAGTGGGACCGCAAGATGGAGAGCCTGCTGGAGGTGGTGGCTGACCAGCTCGACTAGTTAATCTCCCGAAACCAGCCGCCGCCGCAACGCCTGCAGCTCGCGCCGCCGCTGCGGCGTCGTGCGCGGGTAGTGCAGCTTCAGGCCGCGCAGGAGCTCGAGCAGGATCGCCGAGACGATGAGCCGCGCGTTCTGCTTGTCATCGGCCGGCACGACATACCAGGGCGCATGGCGCGTGCTCGTCGCCGCCAGGCACGCCTCGTAGGCCTGCATGTAGCGCTTCCAGTACTTCCGCTCCTCGACGTCGGCCGGCCCGAGCTTCCAGTTCTTGTCCGGGTCGTCGATGCGCGCGAGGAAGCGCTTGCGCTGCTCTTCCTTCGAGAGATGGAGGAAGAATTTGACGATGCGCGTGCCGTTGCGGTGCAGATGCCGCTCGAAGTGGCGGATCGAGCGGTAGCGGCCCTCCCAGACAGCGTCGTCCTCGGCGAGCTCGTCGGGAAGCTGCTCCGCGCGCAGGATCTCCGGGTGCACGCGTACGATCAGCACTTCCTCGTAATAGGAGCGGTTGAAGATGCCGATGCGCCCGCGCTCCGGCAGGCGCTGTGCGGCGCGCCACAGGAAGTCGTGGTCGAGCTCGGTGGCGCTCGGGTGGCGGAAGCTCACCACCTCGCAGCCCTGCGGGTTGATGCCCGACATGACGTGCTTGATCGCGCCGTCCTTGCCGGCGGCATCCATCGCCTGGAAGATCATGAGCACCGCAAACCGGTCGTGCGCGTAGAGCTTCTCCTGCAGCCGGCTGAGCTCGCCGACATGCTCGGCGAGCAGCTCCTCGTAGTGCGCCTTCGAGCGGTAGCAAGGCTCGATCCGCGTCGGCAGCCGCTCCAGGCGAAGCTTCGTGCCGACCTGAAAATCCTCGCCGCGGATCGGCATCCTAGCCGCGGCTGCTCGACAGGGCGGCGAGGCGCTCCTTGGCGAAGGCAACGAAGCTCGCCAGCATCTTCGGATGGAACTTCTGCTTCGGATACACCGCCGACAGATTGCGCACCATGCGCGGCGAGAAAGGAATGCCGACCAGCTCGCCGAGGCGCGTCTCCTTCGCCACGGTGGCGCGCGACATTATGGCAAAGCCGTAGCCCGTGCTGACCAGCCCCTTCAGCGCCTCCGGGCTGCCGAGCTCCATCACCGGGTGCACGGAGTCGGGCGCCGCGCCGGCCTTCTGCAAATAGCGATCGGCGACCTCGCGCGTGCCCGAGCCCGGCTCGCGGCTGATGTAGGCGTGCTGGGCGAGGAGCTCCGGCGTGACGGCCTTCGATTTCGCGAGCGGGTGCGCGGGCGCGCAGACGAGCTGCAGCTCGTCCTCGCAGCAGACCTCGGTGACGAGCGAGGGCAGCAGCGACTCGCCTTCGATGAAGCCGAGGTCGAGCGTGTGCTCGGCCACCTGGTTCTGCACCGTCTCCGAGTTGGCGACGAGCAGCCGCGGCACGACGCTCGGATAGCGCGACTTGAACTCGCCGAGCACCTGCGGCAGCAGGTAGTCGGCGATCGTCATGCTGGCGCCGATCAGGAGCACGCCGGCGACGTCGCCCGTCAGGTCCTTCATCCGCGCGTCGAGCTCGGAGGAAAGCGACAGGATCCGCTCGGCGTACTCGAACACCACCTGCCCGGCGTCGGTGAGCGAGATCTGCCCGTGCCCGCGCTCGAAGAGGCGCACATTGAACTGCTCCTCCAGCTGCTTGATCTGGAAGGTCACCGCCGGCTGCGTCATGAAGAGCGTCTCCGCCGCCTTGGTGAAGGAGCGGTGCTTCGCCACCGCGTGGAAGACCTGCAGGCGCCGATCGGCCATGAATTCGCTTGATCGCTGTCCGGTTTCTCCTTATTTAGCACAAAAAAGGGGCGGCTCTAGAATGTGCCCCATGCACCTTGCCGATGCCGCCACCGCCTGGTGGGTCTGGCCGCTCGCCCTTTTCGTCCTCACCTTCTTTCTCGGCATCGTCGCCGTGATCGCCGGCGTGGGCGGCGGGGTGCTGTTCGTGCCGATCGTCGGCAGCTTCTTCCCGTTCCACCTCGACTACGTGCGCGGCGCCGGCCTCGTCCTCGCCCTGACCGGCACGCTCGCCGCCTCGCCGATGCTCCTGCGCTCCGGGCTCGCTAACCTGCGGCTGGTGCTGCCGCTCGCCCTGGCTGGGTCGATCTGCTCGCTCGCCGGGGCGGTGATCGGCTTCGCCCTGCCGGTGAATGTGGTGCAGACCTCGCTCGGCGTGATCATCATCGGGGTGGCGGTGCTGCTCTGGGTCGCGAAAGGGGGAAACATGGGCGACGAGCGCACCGCTCCGTCCTTCGACTGGGGCAGCCGGCGCGGCGTGCTCGGCATCGCCTCGTTCGGCGGCATCGGCTTCGTGGGCGGCCTCTTCGGCCTCGGCGCCGGCTGGGCCAACGTGCCGGCGCTGAACCTGCTCATGGGACTGCCGCTCAAGGTCGCGGTGGGAACGAGCGGCCTTGCGATCTCGCTCATCAACAGCTCGGCAGCGTGGGTCTACATCGGGCGCGGCGCGCTGCTGCCCGCCGTGGCAATGCCCTCCATCCTCGGCGTCATGCTCGGCTCACGCATCGGCGCCAGACTCCTGCACGGCATGCCGTCGGTCATGGTGCGGCGGATCGTCATCACCGTGCTCGCCATAGCCGGCGCGCGCGCGCTGCTGCGCGGCCTGGGGATCTGGCCATGAAGCACGATCCTCAGGAGATTTACGCCCGCTGGCTCGAACATGGCGCACGTCTCACCTTTGCGTTTGCGCTGCTTACGCTATTGCTCTATCTCACCGGCGTGCTCGCGCCGCTCATCCCGCTCCAGGACCTGCCGCGGCTCTGGACGCTCTCCGCCGCCGACATGATGCGCGAGGCCCACGCGCCGGGCGGCTGGGGCTGGCTCGGCTTCGTTCGCTACGGCGACTACCTCAACGTGCTCGGCATTGCGTTCTTCGCTCTCCTCGCGCTCGTGTGCACGGCTCGCGTGGTTCCCGAGTTCCTTAAGGCCGGCGAGCGCTGGCAGGCGCTGCTCGCCGCACTGCAGGTGCTCGTGCTCATCGCCGCTGCGCTCGACCTCTTCCCGGGCGCGCATTAGCGGCGCTTATCGCACAATCAGAACGCCGCGATTGCGGCCTCGCTCAACGGTCCAGAAAATCCTCCGCATGCTCGTCCCCCCGCACGGCAAAGGCTTGCTCCGAGCGCTCTCGGTTCCCCCGGCACAGCTCAAGGAAGAACGGGCCCGCGCGGCGTCGCTGCGCAAAGTGCGCGTCAGCTCGCGCGAGAAGGGCGACCTCATCATGCTCGGCATCGGCGGCTTCACGCCGCTCGAGGGCTTCATGACGCGCGCCGACTGGGAAGGCGTATGCGACGGCTATCGCACCGCGTCGGGGCTCTTCTGGCCGATCCCGATCACGCTCTCGACGAACGAGGACGTCGCGGTCGGCACCGAGATCACGCTCGCCGATCCCGACGACGACACCGCCCTGGCGGTGATGAGGGTGACGGAAAAGTACAAGATCGACAAGGCTCACGAATGCGCGTCGGTCTTCCGCACCAACGACGCGGGGCATCCCGGCGTGAAGATGGTGATGCAGCAGGGCGAGTGGAACCTCGCCGGGCCGGTGAAGGTGCTCTCCGACGGCGGCTTCAAGGCGAAGTACGGGGCGCTCTTCATGACGCCGGCGGAGACGCGCGCCGCGTTCGAGCGGCTTGGCTGGTCGCGCGTCGCCGCCTTCCAGACGCGCAACCCCATGCACCGCTCTCACGAATATCTCGCCAAGGTGGCGATCGAGACCTGCGACGGGCTGCTCGTGCACTCGCTGCTCGGCGCGCTAAAGGCCGGCGACATCCCCGCCGAGGTGCGCACGCGCGCTATCAATGTTCTTGTAGAAAAATATTTCAGGGCGGGAACCGTACTGCAAGCCGGCTATCCGCTCGACATGCGCTATGCCGGCCCGCGCGAGGCGCTGCTGCACGCCCTCTTCCGCCAGAACTACGGCTGCTCGCATCTGGTGGTCGGCCGCGACCACGCCGGCGTTGGCAAGTACTACGGGCCCTTCGACGCGCACAAGATCTTCGACGAGATCCCCAAGGACTCGCTCGAGACCCGGCCGATCAAGATCGGCGTCACCTTCTGGTGCCACCGCTGCTACGGCATGGCCTCCGACCGCACCTGCCCGCATTCCGACGCCGACCGGCTGCAGGTCTCCGGCACCCAGCTGCGCGAGTGGCTCTCGAAAGGCGCCGACGTGCCGCCCGAGTTCAGCCGACCCGAGGTGCTGGCGGTGCTGCGGGAGTACTACGCCGGCCTCGAGTAGAGCGAGAAAGTCGAGCTGAAGCTCGATTAGGATGCAGCCGCTACTCGAGGGAGCGGGCCATGCGCGTCGTCTTTGTCCACGGCTGGAGCGTCACCAACACCGACACCTACGGCGGCCTGCCGGCTTGGCTCGCCGGACAATCGGACGGCTTCACCATCCAGAACGTCTATCTCGGCAAGTACGTCAGCTTCGTCGATTCGGTGACGCTCGACGACATCGCGCGTGCCTTCGACCAGGCGCTCAAGGATGCCCTCGGGAAGAAGCTCGACGACGGCTTCGCGTGCATCACGCATTCCACGGGCGGGCCGGTCGTGCGGCTCTGGATGAAGCTCTACCACGGCGACGCGCC
>DASQYN010000496.1:0-7764 GCA_035639215.1 Burkholderiales bacterium | reverse complement strand
GCCCGAGAGGCTCAAGCCGCTCTGCTTCAGCTTGTCCTTGACCTCGTTCCAGAGCGCCGCGCGGCGAAGCGCCGACTCGATCCTGCCGTCGAGTTCCGAGGGCGGCAGCCTCTCATAGAGCTTGATGCCGAAGGCGATGTTGTCATGGATCGACATCGGGAAGGGGGTCGGCTTCTGGAACACCATGCCGATCTTGGCGCGCACGAGCGGCAGGTCCTGTTTCATGGCGAGCACGTTCTCGCCGTCGAGGATCACCTCGCCCTCGGCGCGCTGGTCGGGATAGAGCGAGTACATGCGATTGAAGGTGCGCAGCAGGGTCGACTTGCCGCAGCCCGACGGGCCGATGAACGCGGTGACGCGGTTTTCGGGTACATCGAGGCTGATGTTCTTCAGGGCCTGGTAGTCGCCGTAGTAGAAGTTGAGATCGCGGATCTCCAGCTTCGGCTTGAGCGCCGCCGCGGGCTGCGCCGAGCGCCCGGCGGGCAGCGCCGTGCGGATGATCGGCCGCGGCGCGGCGTTTGAGGCTTCCATGGCCTAGTCCTTTCTCCTGAAAAGCACCCGCGCGAGGATGTTCAGCGCCAGCACAGCGAGGGTAATGAGCGCGGCGCCGCCCCAGGCGAGGCGGTGCCAGTCCTCGTACGGGCTCATCGCGAACTGGAAGATGACGGTGGGCAGGTTCGACATCGGCCGGTTGAGGTCGAGCGACCAGAACTGGTTGTTGAGCGCGGTGAAAAGCAGCGGCGCCGTCTCGCCGCTGATGCGCGCCACGGCGAGCAGCACGCCGGTGACGATGCCGGTGCGGGCGGCCCGGTAGCTGACCAGGACGATGGTTTTCCAGGTCGGGCAGCCGAGCGCGACGGCCGCTTCGCGCAGGCTGTTCGGCACGAGCTTCAGCATGTCGTCGGTAGTGCGCACCACGACCGGCACGACGATCAGGGCGAGCGCGAGCGCGCCCGCCCAGCCGGCGAAATGCCTGACGCGCGCGACGTAGACGGAATAGACGAAAAGGCCGATGACGATCGAAGGCGCGGAAAGCAGCACGTCGTTCAGGAAGCGCGTCGCCGAGGCGAGCCGGCTCTTCTTTCCGTACTCGGCGAGATAGGTGCCGGCGAGGATGCCAACCGGCGTGCCGACCAGCGTCGCCACGGCGACGAGCAGCACGCTGCCGGCGATGGCGTTGGCCAGTCCGCCGTCGTCGCCCGGCGGCGGCGTCATCCGGTAGTAGAGCGTCGCCTGCAGGAGCGCGTAGCCGCCTTCGTAGAGCAGCGTGCCAAGGATCCACACCAGCCAGAACAGGCCGAAGGCGAGCGCCAGCCCGGAGACGAAAAGCAGCAGCGCATTCACCCGCTTGCGCGCGCGGTAGCGGGGATTGGCCGGGCTGATGGCCGAGGCGACCGCGCTCACGTGCGACGACCTTCCTGGCGGGCAAGGCGCAGCAGCAGCAGCTTGGAGAGCGCGAGCACGACGGTGGTGATAAGAAAGAGGATCAGCCCGAGCTCGATCAGCGCCGAGAAGTAGACGTCGCCCACTGCCTCGGTGAACTCGTTGGCGAGCGCTGAGGCGATGCTGTTGCCCGGGGCCATCAGCGATATGGCCAGCTGGTGCGCGTTGCCGATGACGAAGGTCACGGCCATCGTCTCGCCGAGCGCCCGGCCCAGACCGAGCATGATGCCGCCGACTACGCCGACCTTGGTATACGGCAGCACGACGCGCCAAACCACTTCCCAGGTCGTCGAGCCGAGGCCGTAGGCGGACTCCTTGAGCAGCGGCGGCACGAGCTCGAACACATCGCGCATCACCGCCGTGATGAACGGAATGACCATGATCGAGAGGATCAGCCCGGCGGTGAGCATGCCGATGCCGAGCGGCGGCCCCTCGAAGAGCGCGCCGATTCCCGGGATGGCGCCGAGCGAGTCCACGAGCTTCGGCTGCAGGTGCGCCTGGAAGAGCGGCACGAAGACGAAGAGGCCCCACATGCCGTAGATGATGGACGGGATGGCGGCGAGCAGCTCGATCGCCGTGCCGAGCGGCCGTTTCAGCCAGGCCGGCGAGAGCTCGGTGAGAAAAAGCGCGATGCCGAAGCTCACCGGAATGCCGATCAGCATGGCGATGAGCGACGTAACCAGGGTGCCGTAGATCGGCACCACGGCGCCGAAGTCGTCCTTCACCGGATCCCAGGCGACGTTGGTGAGGAAGCCCAGGCCGAATTTCTCCAGCGTGACGCGACTGCCGATGAGCAGCGACACGAGGATCGCAGCGAGCAGGCTGAAGACCAGCAGCGCGAAGAACCGCGTCAGGCGCTCGAAGGCGGCGTCCATCCACGCCGCATGGCGCAAGCGGCGCGGGCCGGGCGGCGTCGCGCGGGAAACTTCCTCGATGGTGACGGATTCGTCTATGGGCAGAACGGCGCTCACTTGAGCCTCGCGGATTCTAAAGGATGCTCAAAGCAGAAGCGGGAACGGACGAATCGCGCCGTTCCCGCTGTTGCGATGCCGCGGCCGCAGCTCGGCCGGAAGCTCAGTATTGCGAAGCCACCACCGGCTTGCCCGACGCGTCCTTGATCTCGCTCTTCCAGCTTGCCTGGATCAGCTTGACGACCTTGTCCGGCATCGGCACATAGTCGAGGCTCTCGGCCATCGCGTCGCCGTTCGCATACGCCCAGGAAAAGAACTTGAGGACTTCCTTGGCGTTCTCCGGCTTGTCCTGCGCCTTGTGCATGAGGATGAAGGTCGCCCCCGCGATCGGCCAGGCGTTCTGTCCCGGCGCGTCAGTCAGGATCAGATACATCCCGGGTGCCTTGCTCCAATCAGCGCCGGCCGCCGCAGCCTGGAATGCTTGCGCGTTCGGCATAACGAATTCGCCCTGGCGGTTCTGCACCAGCGCGTAAGCCATCTTGTTCTGCTTGACGTACGCGTACTCGACGTAGCCGATCGAACCCGCGATGCGCTGCACATACGAGGCGACCCCCTCGTTGCCTTTGCCGCCCACCCCGGTCGGCCAGTTAACCGACGTGCCCTCGCCGACCTTCGCCTGCCACTCGGCGCTGACCTTCGAAAGATAGTTGGTCCAGATGAACGTCGTGCCCGAGCCGTCCGAGCGGTGCACGACGCTGATCGCGCTCGCCGGCAGGTTAAGGCCGGGGTTGAGCTTGGCGATCGCCGGGTCGTTCCACTGCTTGATCTTGCCGAGGTAGATGTCGGCCAGCACTTCGCCGGTGAACTTCATCTGCCCCGGCGCGATGCCTTGCAGGTTGACGACCGGGATGTCGCCGCCGATCACGGTCGGAAACTGCATCAGCCCGGACTTCTCCAGGTCTTCGGGCTTGAGCGGCATGTCGGAGGCGCCGAAGTCGACGGTCTTTGCGCCGATCTGCTTGATGCCGCCACCGGAGCCGATCGACTGGTAGTTGAGCCCGGTTCCGGTCTGCTTCTTGTAGGCGTCGGCCCACTTGGCGTAAATCGGATACGGGAAGGTCGCGCCCGCGCCCGTGATGTCGGCGGCTGCCGCCGTCGTGATGCCCGCCGCGGCGAGGACTGCTGCGCCTGCGAATGCCCTGAACATCGTGAGATCCTCCTGAGGGGTGATGAATTGCGCAAGGCGCAGACTAGAGTCGGAGTGTTGCCGTTTCGTGACCGCCTCGTGACGCCGGTCCGGGCAGCGTCATGGAACGGTAACGAGCGGCCGATAACCTTCGGCCGGTCACGAATTTGTCATAATGACCCCGGACAGGACCATGGGCGTGAGCGAGCACACCTCGAAGCAGTACGACGCCGAGCTGGAATCGATCCGCTCGCGCGTGCTGGAAATGGGCGGGCTCGTCGAGTCGCAGATCCGGCGCGCCCTCGAGGGCCTTGCCAGCGGCGATCGCACGCTGCTCGACGACGTCATCACCACCGATCACCGCGTGAACGGCCTCGAGGTAGCGCTCGACGGCGAGTGCAGCCACGTCATCGTCAAGCGCCAGCCCGCGGCGAGCGATCTGCGGCTGCTCTTCGGCATCACCAAGACAGTGACCGACCTCGAGCGCATCGGCGACGAGGCGCAGAAGATCGCCCGCATGGCGAAGAGCATCCACGAGCGCGACGGCGGCATCGGCCGCCTGCGCGGCGTGGACGTGCGCCATGCGGCCGAAGTCGCGCTTTCGATGCTGCGCCAGGCGCTCGACGCCTTCGCGCGCCTGGACGTGAACGCGGCGGCCGAGGTGATCCGCCAGGACGCGGCGATCGACAGCGAGTTCCGCTCGGTACTGCGCCAGCTCGTCACGTACATGATGGAGGACCCGCGCACCATCACCACGGCGCTCGAGATCGTCTGGGTGGCCAAGGCGATCGAGCGCATGGGCGATCACGCCAAGAACATGGCGGAATACGTGATCTACATCGTGAAGGGCACCGACGTGCGGCACACCGCGAGCGCCGCGCGCGAGGAGACCGGTAACCCTGCGTAGCGGCCGATGAGCGCCAACATCCTGGTGGTCGAAGACGAGCCGCAGATCCAGGAGCTCCTCGCCGTCAATCTCGAGCACGCCGGGCACCGCGTGCGCCGCGCGGCGAGCGCCGAGGAAGCCGAGGCCGCGATTCGCGCGGCGCTGCCCGACGTGCTGGTCCTCGACTGGATGCTGCCCGGAGAATCGGGCCTCTCGCTCGCGCGGCGCCTTCGCAGCGACACCCGCACCAAGGACCTGCCGATCCTCATGCTGACGGCGCGCGCCATGGAGAACGACAAGATCTCCGGCCTCGAGGCGGGCGCCGACGACTACCTCACCAAGCCTTTCTCGCCGAGAGAGCTCAATGCGCGCATCAAGGCGGTGCTGCGCCGGCGTGCGCCGCAGCTCTCCGGGGACGCCGTCGAGATCGAAGGGCTGCGGCTCGACCCGGCGACCCACCGCGTGAGCGCCGGAGCCGAACGCATCTCGCTTTCTCCCTCGGAGTTCAAGCTGCTGCATTTCCTGCTCACCCATCCCGGGCGCGTGTACTCGCGCGCGCAGCTGCTCGACCAGGTCTGGGGCGATCATGTCTATATCGAGGAGCGGACCGTGGACGTGCATATCCGCCGCCTGCGCAAGGCGCTCGAGCCCAGCGGCCACGACCGTCTGATCGACACCGTGCGCGGCGCCGGATACGGCCTGCGCACCGCTTGAACCCGATCTATCGCAGCGCCGCGGCGACACTCGCGGCTGCGGCCGTATGCGCGGTGCTGGTCGGTTGGCTGACCCGGCCGGCTTGGGGCTGGGCGACGATGACCCTGGCGCTCGCAGCGCTGCTCTTCCCGCACGTGCGCAACCTCGCCCGCCTCCGGCGCTGGCTCGAGCATTCCGAGTCCGGCGAGGTCCCCGAAGGTACCGGCGTGTGGGACGAGGTGCTCTCGCTGCTGCACCGCCACGAGCGCGCTGCTGCCGGACAGCAGAGCGAGCTCGCCGAGGCCCTGGCGCGCTTTCGCCGTGCCGCCCAGGCGATGCCCGACGGCGTGGTGCTGCTCGATTCGCATAACTGCATCGAATGGTGCAACGACAACGCGGCGGCGATGCTCGAGCTCGATCCGCGCGCCGACATCGGTCGGCCGATCGCCAACCTGGTGCGCGATCCGGCGTTCATCGAATACCTGGCGGCACAAGACGAGGACCGGCGCAGCGCGGTGCGGGTGTCGGCCTTACGCGGCATCGTGCTCGCCATCCGCCTCGTGCCGTACGGCGAAGAGCAGAAGCTGATGCTCGCGCGCGACGTGACGCAGGCCGAGCGCCTCGAGACGATGCGCCGCGACTTCGTGGCCAACGTCTCGCATGAGCTGCGCACGCCGCTCACGGTGCTGGTCGGATTCCTCGAGACCGTGCGCGAGCTGAAGCTCGATCCGCAGCGCGTGCGCGACTACCTCGCCATGATGGGCGAGCAGGCAGGCCGCATGCATCGCATCATCGACGACCTTCTCGCGCTCTCGATGCTCGAGTCGGCCCCGCCGCCGCCGATGGAGCGCGTGCCGGTCGCGCCGCTTCTCGAACGGCTGCGTACCGATGCCGAGGCGCTCTCCGCCGGACGCCATGCGATCCGCGTCGCCGGCACGCCGGCCTTCGACCTTCTGGGCGCCGAAAGCGAACTGGCGAGCGCTTTCGGCAACCTGGTAAGCAATGCCGTGCGCTACACGCCCTCCGGGGGAAGCGTGACGCTCTGCTGGCGCGATAGCCCCGAAGGGGCGTCCTTCTCGGTGGAGGACACCGGTCCCGGCATTGCGCCCGAGCACATCCCCCGGCTGACCGAGCGTTTCTATCGCATCGATCGCAGCCGCTCACGGGAAACGGGCGGCACCGGCCTCGGCCTCGCCATTGTCAAACACGCGCTCGCCCGGCATCAGGCGAGCCTCGAGATCGAGAGCGAAGTCGGCAAGGGCAGCCGCTTCACCGCGCGCTTCCCCGCACAGCGCACGACGCCCGGGCAACCGGTGAGCGCGCTGTCGTGAAACGGCCATCACTGGGCCCTTGAACGTACACGGCGCGCTTCAGCGCGAGATCGGGTCCGCGCTCGACTTGCTCGCCTCCCGGCGTCCGCTCGACGACGTGTCCGTGCACGTTTTCCGGCAGGGGCTGAAGCGGGCCCGCGCCGCGCTTCGGCTGTTGCGCGATGCTGTTTCGGACGCCGCATATGCGCGCGAGAATGCATCGCTTCGCGACGCCGCACGCCCGTTCGCGCCGGCACGCGACGCCTGCGTCATGCTCGCACTCGTCGACGACATGCTCCGCGCGGGCAAGATGCGGCAGTACCGACCCGCGCTGTCGCGCCTGCGCGAGCAGCTTCGCAAGTCGCATGCGCGACGGATGGCCGCCGCACGGGCGGACCGTTCCATCGCAAGGGCACGCCGGCTGCTCGAACAGTCGCTTCGGCGCGCCGCGCATTGGCGGCTGCCGCGCGATGCGCGCAGCGTCTATCTCGGCGGCCTGCGCCGCATCTACGAGCGCGGGCAGCGGCAGCTCGAAGCGGCGCGCGCAGGAGGGAGCGCAAGCACGCTCCACGAGTGGCGAAAGCAGGTGAAGTACCTCACGGCAGCGGTGACGCTGCTCGCCGCGCGTAAGCCGGAGCGAGCAAGGTCTTACCGGCTCGCCGTCGATGTGGCGAAGCAGCTCGGCGACGACCACGACCTCGCGACGCTCGCGGCAGCTTTACGACGCATCCGGGCCGCTCCCGGTTTGATCGCGAAGCTCGAGCAAAGGCGCCGCAAGCTCCAGAAGCGCGCGCTCAAGCGTGGCCGCCGCGTGTACGAACTGCCGCCGGAACGCTTCGCGCGCGGGTGGGAAAAAATATACCCGTGACGCCTCAATGCCTTAGCGACCCCGTTGCGGCGGGGGGAACGGCCGGCATACCATGAACTCGTAGAGCGGGGGTTTGAGGGAGCCCTCGATAGCGACATCCTCCGAATCGAGCGCCCAGAAGATCCATGCCCACCGCTGCAGTGAGCGTCCTTTTTTTGTCGGATCGCAACGCGGTATCCAGCATCCTCGCCGAAGCGATCCTCCGCGTCGAAGGCAACGGCCGCTTTCGCCCTTACAGCGCGGGCGTCGAGCCGGCGCCGAGCGTCAACGCCGAGGTCATCGATTTCCTGGCGGCCCGCCATCTGCCTGTGCAAGGGTTGCGCCCGAAGGGCGTTGGCGAGCTGCAGGCTGTCCCGACGTCCGAGTTCCGCTTCGTGATCACGCTCTCCCGCTCCGGCGCCGAGCTCGCCGTGGAAGTGGCGAAGCAGCTCGGCGACGAGCACGACCTCGCGGGACTCGCGGCAGCC
>DASQYN010000495.1:0-5963 GCA_035639215.1 Burkholderiales bacterium | reverse complement strand
GGCCTCACGCACGTCACCATCGCGGCGGTCACCATCTTTCTTCATCGCTGCCAGGCGCATCGTGCGCTCGAGCTTCATCCCCTGGTCTCGCACTTCTTCCGTTTGTGGCTGTGGCTCACCACCGGCATGATCACCAAGGAATGGGCCGCGATTCACCGCAAGCACCACGCCAAGTGCGAGACGGCGGACGATCCACACAGCCCGCAGATCTACGGCATCAACCGCGTGCTTTGGCTCGGCGTGTTCCTCTACGTCAAGGAGTCCTACAACAAGGAGACGATCGAGCGCTACGGCCATGGCACGCCTGACGACTGGATCGAGCGCAACGTCTACTCGCGCTTCGCCACTACTGGCGTGACGCTGCTCGCTGCCGCCGACCTCTTCTTTTTCGGCGTCGTGCCCGGCGCGCTCATCTGGGCGGCGCAGATCGCCTGGATACCGTTCTGGGCGGCCGGCGTGATCAACGGCGTCGGTCATTACTTCGGCTATCGCAATTACGACGTGGGCGATGCGAGCACCAACATCGTCCCATGGGGAATCCTCATCGGCGGCGAGGAGCTGCACAACAACCACCATGCCTTCGCCGCGTCGGCCAAGCTGTCGTCCAAGTGGTACGAGTTCGATATCGGCTGGCTCTATATCCGCATCCTGCAGGCCTTGGGCCTCGCCACGGTGAAGAAGGTCGCGCCTCGGCCGCGCTTCGCGGCGGCCAAGCCGGTCGTCGACTTCGAGGTGCTGCACGCGGTGATCGCCAACCGCTACGATGTGCTGTCGCGCTATGCCAAGTCTCTGCAGCGCACCTATCGCGACGAGCTGGAGCGGCTGCGCCACTGGTCGCCGCGCGATGCCGAGTCGCTGCGCTCGCTGCGCCGCGTGCTGCTGCGCGGACAGGCGCTCGCCGGCGCCGAGGGGGCAAAGCTCGCGGAGGCGCTGAAGAAGTCGCGCGCCCTGGAGACCGCCATCGCCATGCGCCGCGAGCTGACCGCCCTCTGGGAGCGCTCGACGGCTTCGAAGGAGCAGCTGCTGCGCCAGCTGCAGGACTGGTGTCACCGCGCCGAGACAAGCGGTGTCGCGCCGCTCGTCGATTTTTCGCGCCGCCTGCGCAGCTACGCCGCGGCCTAGCGGCGTGCACAAACAAAAAAGCCCGCTACGCGGGCTTTTCTTGTACCTGTGCTCGTCCTACTTGAGCTTCGTTTCCTTGTAGATGACATGCTTGCGCGCCTTCGGATCGTATTTCCTGATCTCCAGCTTGTCCGGCGTGGTGCGCTTGTTCTTGGTCGTGGTGTAGAAGTGGCCGGTGCCGGCCGAGGACTCGAGCTTGATCTTTTCGCGCATGGCTAGCCTTTCTTCGCCTTGTTCCGGGATTCGATTTCGGCAAGCACTGCCTCAACGCCCAGCTTGTCGATACGACGCAAGCCGGCCGTCGAGACGCGCAGGCGCACCCAGCGGTTCTGGCTCTCCACCCAGAAGCGACGGTAATGAAGGTTCGGCTCAAAGGTGCGAATCGTCTTGTTATTGGCGTGCGAGACGAAATGGCCCTTCATCGGCTTTTTGCCGGTGACTTGGCAGACGCGGGACATGCAAGCTCCAGACGCGGAATTCGGAAAGCGGCAAATTCTACTATAAGTGCTATAGGAGGCCACGCTCGGCGAAGGAGATCGCCTGGCGGCCGGCGACGACGAAGTGGTCGAGCACCTTGACGTCGACCAAGGCGAGGGCCTCCTTGAGGCTTCGGGTCAGTAGCTCGTCGGCCCGGCTCGGCTGCGCGACGCCGGAGGGATGGTTGTGCGCAAAGACTACCGCCGCGGCGTTCGCGGCGAGCGCTGCCTTGACGATCTCCCGTGGATAGACGCTCGTCTGTGTGAGAGTGCCGCGGAACGTCTCCTCGACAGCGATGACCCGGTGCTGCGCATCGACCCAGATGCACACGAACACCTCGTGCTCGAGCGAGGCGAGAGTGAGCCGCAAGTAGTCTCTTACAGCGCCGGGCGAGGTGAGTGCGTCGCGTTGGCGCAGTCGCTCGTCCATGGAGCGGCGCGCGAGCTCGAGCGCCGCGATGAATTGCGCGCTCTTGGCCGCGCCCAAACCCTTGACCCGGCTGAGCGCCGGGCCCGCGGCAAGGAGGCTCGCCAGTCCGCCGAACTGCGCGAGGATGTCGCGTGCGAGGTCGACCGCGCTCTTGCCGCGGATGCCGGTGCGCAGCAGCACGGCGACCAGCTCCGCATCGCTGAGCGCGGCCGCTCCCTTGCCGAGCAGGCGCTCACGCGGGCGCTCGGTTTCCGGCCAGTCGGAAATCGCCATGTACAATCCCAATCCCCTAAACGGCGACCGACCCGATGGCGTTGACCGGAAAGAGGATTCTCCTCGGCCTGACCGGGGGCATCGCCGCCTACAAGGCGGCCGAACTGGCGCGGCTCCTCAGGCGTGCTGGAGCCGACGTGAGGGTGGTGATGACCGAGGCGGCGGGCCGCTTCGTTACCCCGCTCACGATGCAGGCGCTTTCCGGCCAGCCGGTGTGGACCGACCTTTGGGACAGCAAAGTTCCGGACGGCATGGGCCACATCGAGCTTTCGCGCGATCGCGAGTTGATCGTTGTCGCGCCCGCTTCGGCCGATTTTCTCGGCAAGGTGGCTAATGGGACCGCGAACGATCTGCTCTCCGCGCTTTGCGTAGCCCGGCGCTGCCCGCTGCTGCTTGCTCCGGCGATGAACGTCGAAATGTGGGAGAACGCCGCGACGCAGCGCAACATGGTGCGGCTCTCCGAGGACGGCGTACATCTGGCGGGGCCGGCGGCGGGCGAGCAGGCCTGCGGCGAAGTTGGGCTGGGACGCATGCTCGAGCCGGCCGAGATCCTGGCGGAAATCCAGGTGCTGCTCGGTCCGCGCGTTCTCGAAGGCAAGCGCGTGCTCGTGAGTGCCGGGCCGACGCAGGAGCCGATCGACCCGGTGCGGGTGATCACCAACCTCAGCTCCGGGAAAATGGGCTATGCCGTCGCCCGGGCGGCGGCCGATGCGGGCGCGCAGGTGACCTTGGTTAGCGGTCCAGTGGCGCTTCGCGCGCCGGGAGGTGTGCGTCGCATCGACGTGCGCACCGCCGCGGACATGTTCCAGGCGGTGAAAACAGCGGCGCCGCAATCCGACGTGTTTATCTCGGTCGCCGCCGTGGCCGATTACCGGGTGAAAAGCCCTTCGGCGCACAAGATCAAGAAGGCGAACGGCGTTGCCCTAACGCTCGAGCTGGAGGAGAACCCCGATATCCTCGCCTACGTCGCCGCGATGAAAAACGGCCCCTTCTGCGTCGGCTTCGCCGCCGAGAGCGAAAACCTCGCCCAGCACGCGAGGGACAAGCGCTCGCGCAAGAACGTTCCGCTGCTCGCCGCCAACCTGGCGCAGGACGCCCTCGGCGGCGACGAGAATGCGATCACGTTGTACGACGAGCACGGCGAGCATCCACTCGGCCGCGGCTCAAAGCTGGAGCTGGCGCGCAAGCTTGTCGCCCACGTCGCCGGCATGCTCTCCGCCCGGAAATAGGCGAATGAGGATGCTGGCCGTGAAGATCCTCGACGAGAGGATGCGCGGGATGCTGCCGCGCTACGCGAGCGCGGGCGCTGCCGGGCTCGACCTGCGCGCCTGCCTCGCAGCGCCGTTCGTGCTGCAGCCCGGCGAGAGCCAGCTCGTCTCCTCGGGCATCGCCATCCACGTCGCCGATCCCGGTTATGCGGCGTTGATTCTGCCGCGCTCCGGGCTCGGCGCCAAAAGCGGCATCGTCCTGGGCAACCTCGTCGGGCTCATCGACTCCGACTACCAGGGGCCGCTGATGATCTCGATGTGGAACCGCGGCGCCGCGGCTTACACCGTTCAGCCGCTCGATCGGATCGCGCAGCTCGTCGTCGTGCCGGTCGTGCAGGTGGAGCTGCAGGTGGTCGAAGAGTTCGATGCCAGCGCCCGTGGAAGCGGCGGGTTTGGCTCCACCGGACACAGTTAGTCCAACATATCGGACCAGATGTCCCGGGCCCATCTCCAGGCCGCCGCAGCTTCGTCCCGCGATCGTGCCGGCGAGAGGCTGGCCGAGCCCTTCAGCGGCACCATGGTTCTCTGGGCGACATCGTAGCGGTGCACGCTGGAGAGGCGAACCGCCTCGTCCTCCGAGAGGAAGCTGTAGCAGAGGCTCGTCATCTCTGGCTGCGGATCCGGTGCGCGATCGCGGATCAGCGCGACCACGGCGGCCGCGCACACTTGCGCCTGCGCATGGGCCATCTGGCCCGATTTCGGCATGGCGCTCGCCGGCAGCGTCGAATCGCCCAGCACATGCACGCCCGGTACTGCCGTGGATTGCATAGTGCGCCAATCGACGTCGCACCAGCGCTTGTTGTGCGTGATCAGCCCGGCCGCCGCGGCAATGTCGCCCGCGCGCTGCGGCGGCACGACGTTCAGCACGTCCGCTTTCACCTTCTCGAAATCGGTTCGTACCGCGCCCGGCTCGATACCCGTGACGGCGGAGTTCGGCCGGTAGTCAACGAGGTCCTTGTAGAGCTCGTTCCAGGCGCTCTGGAAATGCGCCGCCTCGGACGTGATCTCCTGGTTGGCGTCGAGTACCAGCACCTTGCTCCGCGGCTTGGCGCGCCTGAAGTAGCTCGCCACCTGGCAGGCCCGCTCATAGGGCGCGGGAGGGCAGCGGTACGGCATCAGGGGGATCGATAGCAGGTAGACGCCACCATCGGGCATCGCTTCCAGCTGGCGGCGTAGCGCCGCCGTCTGCGGGCCGGCTTTCCACGCATGCAGCACCCGGCCGGCGGCAGCCGCATAGCCCTCAACTTCCTCCAGCATGAAATCCACCCCCGGCGAGACGATGAGGCGGTCGTACGGCAGCGCGGTGCCGTGGGCCAGCGCTAGGGTGCGCTTGTCCGCCTCGATCGACACGGCGCGGTCGCGCACGAGGCGCACGCCGTGCGGAGCAAGCCCGGCGTAGCTTCGGGTGATGTCGGCCATCGTCCGGCTGCCGCCGACGACCAGGTTCGACAATGGGCAGGAGACGAAGGCTTCGGCCGGCTCCACGAGAGTGACCTCGATGCCGGGGTCTTCAAGCGCGACGTGCTTCGCCGCCGTCGCGCCTCCGTAGCCGCCGCCGACGACGACGACCCGGGGGCGCGCACCGGAGGAGCGGGTGGCGCAGCCCGCGACGGAAAGTCCTGCGCCGAGCCTGAGGAAGTCCCGGCGCTTCACGGCAGCCTAGGCGACCGGCGCGGCCTCTTCCTCGAACTTCAGGGTGATCTTCTCGTCGTCGCCGATGTCGATGGTCACCTTCCCGCCGTGTTGCAGGCGGCCGAACAGCAGCTCGTCGGCGAGCGCGCGGCGGATCGTGTCCTGGATGAGGCGCGCCATCGGGCGCGCGCCCATCAGCGGGTCGAACCCCTTCTTCGCGAGGTGCGCCTTCAACCCGTCGGTGAAGCTCGCCTCGACCTTCTTCTCGGCAAGCTGCTCGTCGAGCTGCATCAGGAATTTGTCGACCACGCGCATGATCGTGTTCTCGTCGAGCGCGGCGAACGAGATGATGGCATCGAGGCGGTTCCTGAACTCCGGCGTGAACATCCGCTTGATCGCTTCCATCTCGTCGCCCGGCTGGCGCGACGGCGTGAAGCCCATCTGCGTCCGGGCGAGCGATTCCGCGCCCGCGTTGGTGGTCATGATGATCACCACGTTGCGGAAGTCGGCCTTGCGGCCGTTGTTGTCGGTCAGCGTGCCGTGGTCCATTACCTGCAGCATTACGTTGAAGATGTCGGGGTGCGCCTTTTCGATCTCGTCGAGCAGCAGCACCGAGTACGGTTTCTTCGTGATCTGCTCGGTAAGAAGCCCCCCCTGCTCGAAGCCGACGTATCCCGGTGGCGCGCCGATCAGGCGGCTCACGGCATGGCGCTCCATGTACTCCGACATGTCGAAGCGGATGAGCTCGATGCCCATGCAATA
>DASQYN010000494.1:0-3585 GCA_035639215.1 Burkholderiales bacterium | reverse complement strand
GACGCGCACGTCGACGTTGTCGCCGATCTTCACCTCGTGCGCGGGCTTGGTGCGCTCGCTATTGAGCTGGACTCGCCCGCCGGCTACGGCCTGCTGGGCAAGGCTGCGCGTCTTGAAGAAGCGCGCCGCCCAGAGCCACTTATCGAGGCGAATGAGCTCTCCCCTCACGCCCTGGCGAGCACGCCCACGGGACAGGAAACGCCCGTGCCGCCGAGACCGCAGTAGCCGTTCGGGTTCTTGCCGAGATATTGCTGGTGATAGTCCTCGGCGTAGTAGAACGGCGGCGCCGGCCGGATCTCCGTCGTGATCGCGCCGAGCCCTGCTTTGTTCAGCGCCTGCTGGAACATCTGCCGGGACGCCTGAGCGGCCTTCATCTGCTCGTCGCCGTACGCGTAGATCGTCGAGCGATACTGCGTCCCGGCATCGTTGCCCTGGCGCATGCCTTGCGTCGGGTCGTGCCCTTCCCAGAACGCCTTCAGCAGCTCCTCGTACGAGATGCGCTTCGGATCGAAGACGACGAGCACGACTTCGGCATGGTTGGTGAAGCCGCTGCACACCTCCTCGTAGGTCGGATTCTTCGTCTCGCCGCCGGCGTAGCCCACCGCGGTCGTGTAAACGCCGGGAAGCTGCCAGAAGAGCCGCTCGGCGCCCCAGAAGCAGCCCATGCCGAACACCGCCTGCTGCAGGCCGGGGGGAAACGGTTCCTTCAGCGGATGGCCGTTGACGAAATGCCGCTCGGGCACCGCGACCTGCCCGTCGCGGCCGGGCAGCGTCTGCTCGGGCGCAAGCAAGCTCTTGAGTTTCCTCGTGAACGAGAACATGGGGTCATCTCTTTCCCTAGGTTGTTCCTAGAATAGCATCATGAAAATCTGCATCTACGGCACGGGCGCCGTCGGTGGTTTGATGGCGGCCTGGCTCTCGCGTTCCGGCCACGAGGTCTCGGTCGTGGCGCGCGGCGCGCAGCTGGAGGCGATCCGCGACCAGGGCCTTCGGGTCCGTAGCGGCGAGCGCACCGAGACATTCCGTATCCATGCCGACTCCGATCCCAGGAAGCTCGGGCGCCAGGATTACGTATTGGTCACGGTGAAGGCGCAAAGCCTTACGGAGGTCGCCGAGCGCATCGGCCCCCTGCTCGGCAAGGACACATCGATCGTCACCGCCATGAACGGCGTGCCTTGGTGGTTCTTCGACCGGCTCGAGTTCCACGGCGGCCGGGAACGGCTGGAATCGCTCGACCCCGATGGCCGCCTCTCGCGCGCCATGCCGACCGAGCGCATCGTCGGCTGCGTGATCCACCTCGCGGCGTCGACGCCCGAGCCCGGGCTGATCAGCCACAACATGGGCCGCAAGCTCATCCTCGGCGAGCCCGGCGGGCGCAACGGCGAGCGGGCCGAGCACATCACCCATGCCCTGAAGCATGCCGGCTTCGACGTGGTCGTGAGCGGCATGATCGAGAAGGACTTCTGGGTGAAGCTGCTCGGCAACGTCAGCTTCAACCCCGTGTCCGCCCTCACGCTCTGCACCTCCGACCGGCTGATGGAAAACGAGCCGGTGAAGCGCTACATGGTGGCGATCATGCGCGAGGTGCTCGCGATCGGGCGCGCGGTCGGCATCGATGCCGACATCGATCCCGAAGCGCGCATGGACATGGCGCGCGCGCTCGGCAAGTTCAAGACCTCGATGCTGCAGGACCTGGAGGCCGGCAAGCCGCTGGAGATCGACGGCCTGCTGGCCGGAACGCTGGAGATCGCGCGCAAGGCCCGGGTCGACGCGCCCCTCACGGAAAGCCTTTTCGGCCTCATCAAGGCGCGCGCCGGAGCGACGGGACAATACCGATGACGCTGGAGATCTACCTCGCGTACGTGCTCGCCTGCGCGGTAATCGCGATCATCCCCGGGCCGACCGTGACCGTCATCGTCGCCAACAGCCTCACGCACGGCACTCGCGCCGGCCTGCTGAACGTCGCCGGCACGCAGCTCGGCCTCGGCCTCATGATGGCCACGCTGATCGTCGGCCTGTCCTCCGTCATCGCCGCCATGGGCTGGCTCTTCGACTGGCTGCGCATCGCCGGCGCCATCTACCTCGTCTGGATCGGCTGGAAGCTGCTGCGCTCGCCGGAAGCGCTCGCCGAGGCGAAGAACACGCCGGTACCGCGCGGCGGATTCTTCCTGCAGGGCCTGCTCGTCATCGCCGCCAACCCCAAGGCGCTGCTGTGGTTCGGCGCCTTCATCCCGCAGTTCGTCGATCCGAAGGGCAACTACGTCGGCCAGATCGCGCTGCTCGGCGTGACCGCCATGGCGGTGGCCCTCGTCTCCGACGGCGCCTATGCCGTGCTCACCGGCAAAGCCGGGCTGCTCATGAAGAAGAACCGCCTGCGCCTGGTGTCCCGGCTTGGCGGCACTTTCCTCATCGGCGGCGGGATCTGGCTCGCGCTCACACGTACGCGATGAGCGAACGCCGCCTTTGCGTCGCGCCGATGATGGACTGGACCGACCGGCACTGCCGGTACTTCCTGCGCCAGGTGTCGTCCACTGCCCGCCTCTATACCGAGATGATCACTACCGGGGCGCTCATCCATGGCGATGTCGACCGGCACCTCGCGTTCAGCGAGGCGGAGCATCCGGTGGCGCTGCAGCTCGGCGGCAGCGAGCCCGACGAGCTCGCGCAATGCGCGAAGCTCGGCGAGCGGTACGGCTACGACGAGATCAACCTCAATATCGGCTGCCCGAGCGAACGGGTGCAGCGCGGCGCCTTCGGCGCCTGCCTGATGGCCGAGCCGCAGCTTGTCGCTTCGTGCGTCAGGGAGATCCGAAATGCCAGTTCCCTGCCCGTCACGGTCAAACATCGCACGGGAATCGACAGCATCGAGGACTACGGCTTCCTGCGCGACTTCGTTGCCACGGTGGCCGAAGCCGGCTGCGGCACCTTCATCGTCCATGCGCGCAACGCCATCTTGAAGGGACTCTCGCCGAAAGAGAACCGCGAGATCCCGCCGCTCAAGTACGAGTATGTCTATCGGCTGAAGCGCGAGCTTCCGCAGCTCGAGATCGTCGTCAACGGCGGTATCACCACCCGGGATGCGATCGAAGAGCAGCTTCGTCATGTCGACGGCGTCATGCTCGGCCGCGCGGCCTACCACGATCCGTGGGTCATCGCCGACCTCGGCAATAGCCGCGAGAGGGTGGTCCAGGCGATGGTGAGGTACTGTCGCAGGCACAGCAGTGTTTCGCTGCGAAACGTCACCCGCCACATGCTCGGCCTCTATCACGCCATGCCGCGCGCAAGGCTTTGGCGGCGCATGCTTTCCGATTCGCGCCGCCTGGCGGAGAACCGTCCGGAACTGCTGTTGCAGGCGTTGGAAGCAGTAGACGCGGGCGCCGCGATGGCCGTCTAATTACGACCCCGACCCCGAATTTCGGAACCTATGAGCGCCAACCTCAAGCATGTCACCAGTACTCCCGTCCGCGAGCGGGTGAGCAAGGAAGAGTGGCAGGTCCGCGTCGACCTCGCCGCGGCCTACCAGCTCGCCGCGATCTACAAGTGGACCGACCTCATCTACACGCACTTCTCGGCGCGCGTGCCGGG
>DASQYN010000493.1:0-3663 GCA_035639215.1 Burkholderiales bacterium | reverse complement strand
CAGCACCACCGTGCCGTCCACCGCTTCGCGCCCCCAGTGCCGCGCCAGAAACTCAGCGCGCTCGGCGCTGAGACGCGGATTGTTCTTGCGCAGCCGCTCGGCAAGCTGCACGAAGTTCGCATACGAGCGAAGGCGCGGCGGCTGGTGCAGCTCCTCCAGCCACCGCGCATATCGCTTCGGCGCCTGCTCGGGGCGCGTGAGCGCAAGCCCGAAGCCCTCCAGGTTCACGAGCTTCGCCACGCGCTGCGGCCGCACGCCCGCATAGAGCGCCGCCACGTTGCCGCCGAGGCTGTGGCCGACCAGATTCACCGGTTCGCGCGGCTCTATCCAGTCGAGCAGGAAGTCGAGATCGGCGATGTAATCGGGGAACCAGTAGCAGTCGGACTTCCCCCAGTCTGTCAGGCCGTAGCCTCGCCAGTCGGGTGCATAGGCGTCCCAGTCGCCGCGCAGCGCGTCGACCAGGAACTGGAACGACGCCGAGACGTCCATCCATCCGTGCAGCAGCACGAGTTTCGGCGCGCCGTCGTGGCGCCAGCGCCGCACGTGATAGCGCAGCCCACGCACCTCGGCGAACTCCGAGTCGCTAATGCGCAAAGCCGAATTCCACTTCCGGCCGGCGACCGCTCAGCAGATCGGCGAGCGCCGCGGCCGAGCCGCAGGCGAGTGTCCAGCCCAGGGTGCCGTGGCCGGTGTTCAGATAAAGGCGGCGCAGGCGAGAGGCGCCGATGATCGGCACGTTGTTCGGCGTGGCGGGGCGCAAACCGGTCCAGCGCTCGACCGTGGTCGCCGCACCCAGCTGGGGAAAGAGCTGGCGCACGCGACGTACGATCGCCGCGCAGCGCACCTCGTTCATCGACGTGTCGTAGCCCGCCAGTTCGGCGGTGCCCGCCGCACGCAGCCGCGTGCCGAGCCGGGAGATGACCATCTTGAAAGCCTCGTCGGTCAAGCTGACCGTCGGCGCGGCCGCCTCCTCCGCGGGGCCGAGTGGCAGCGTGATCGAGTATCCCTTGAGAGGATAGACCGGAATGCGCAGGCCGACGCTGCGCAGCAGCGGCGCGCTGTAGCTGCCCATCGCCACCACATAGGCATCGGCGCCGATCCTGCCCTTCGAGGTATCGATCGCCTGAATCTCACCCTGGGCGACATGCAGAGCGATCACGCTCGTGTCCATCGCGAAGCGCACGCCTCGCTGAGCGGCGAGCGCCGCGAGCTCCTGAGTGAAGCGATGGGCATCCCCCGATTCGTCTTCCGGCGTGAAGATGCCGCCCGTGACGCGCTCTTGCGAAAACTGCAGCGCGGGCTCGAGCGCGAGGCACTCGGAGGCGCTCTTCAGCTCGCGCCGGATACCGAGTGGACGCGCGGTCTCCGCTTGGCGCGCCAGGGCGTCGAGGTCGCGCTGGCTGGTCGCGAAATGCAGGATGCCGCGCGTGAGCTGCTCATACTGGATCGCCGTCTTCTCGCGCAGCCGGCGCAGGCAGTCCCGGCTGTACGCCGCGAGGCCGGCGAGCGCGCGGCAATTGCGCTCGAAGCGCCCGGGACGGCACTCGGCGATAAACCGCAGGCCCCACAGCCATTGCGCCAGATCGGCGCGCGGACGAAAGAGCAGCGGCGCGTCCTCGCGGCCGAGCCAGCGCAGGATCTTCGACAGCGCCGCCGGCTTGGCCCAGGGCTCGGCATGGCCGGCAGAAATCTGTCCACCGTTGGCGAATGAGGTTTCGAGCCCCGCCGCGGGGCGCCGCTCGAGCACCGTCACCTCGTGGCCCGCCTGGGCGAGATACCAGGCCGAGGTCGTGCCGATGACGCCTGCCCCGAGAACGACGATCTTCACTGCTTTATGATAGCCGCATGCCCCTTTTCTCTCTCGGCGACAAGCGCGTAGAGCTTGTCGGCGCCGACCATTACGTTGCCTACGACGCGACGCTCGTCGGCGCGGTCACGCTTCGGCACGCCGCCAACATCTGGTTCAAGGTCGTGATCCGGGCGGAAAACGACCGCATCACGATCGGCGAAGGCACGAACGTGCAGGACGGCTGCGTGCTGCACGTCGATCCCGGATACCCGATGACGCTCGGCCGCGAGGTGACGATCGGCCATAAGGTGATGCTGCATGGCTGCACGGTCGGCGACGGAGCGCTGATCGGCATCAACAGCGTCGTCATGAACGGCGCCAGCATCGGCGCCGGCTCGCTGGTCGGCGCGAACACGCTCGTTCCGGAAGGCAAGCAGATTCCGGAAGGCGTGCTGGTCGTCGGCTCGCCGGGGAAGATCGTGCGGCAGCTGACGCCCGAGCAGCAGGCCAGCCTGCGCGCGATCGCGCGCGGCTATGTCGAGCGCGCGGCGCTTTACCGGCGCGAGCTAAAGCAAATCACTTAGGCGCCATGCGGATCGCGCCGTCGAGGCGGATGGTCTCGGCGTTCAGCATCTCGATCTCGACGATCGCCTTGACGAGCTGCGCGTACTCGGCGGGCCGCCCGAGGCGCGACGGGAAAGGCACCTGTTTGCCGAGCGACTCCTGCGCTTCCTTCGGCAGCCCCATGAGCATCGGCGTCTCGAAGATACCAGGCGCTATGGTGCAGACGCGGATGCCGTTGCGCGACAGGTCGCGCGCGATCGGCAGCGTCATGCCGACGACGCCGCCCTTCGAGGCCGAGTAGGCCGCCTGGCCGATCTGACCGTCGAACGCGGCGACCGAAGCGGTGTTGACGATCACGCCCCGCTCTCCCGCGGCATTCGGGCTGGCCTTCGCCATCGCATCGGCCGCGAGCCGGATCATATTGAATGTGCCAAGCAGGTTCACGCGCAGAATCCGCTCGAAGCGGCCGAGGTCGTGCGGCGCTTCCTTGCCGAGCGTGCGCTCAGCGACGGCGATGCCGGCGCAGTTGACGAGCACGTGCACGCCGCCGAATTCCTTGAGCGCCAAGGCGACCGCCGCCTTGCCGTCGGGCTCCGAGGCGACGTCGGTCTTCGCGAAACGTCCCCCGAGCTCACGCGCGAGCTTTTCTCCCGCCTCGCCCTGCATGTCGGCGATGACGACCTTCGCGCCGTTCTCGGCCGCCATGCGGGCTGTCGCCGCGCCGAGCCCCGAGGCGCCGCCGGTCACGAGAAACACGCTGTTCTTGATCTGCATTAAAAGCCCCCGGAGGAATAAGTTAATGCGTGAAGAAATTGGCCGATAATTCTACCCGCATGCAACTGGGATTCGGCATTCGCTTCAGCGACTTGTACGAGCGCGAGGGACTGCTGCGAGTCGACCGCGCGTTCCTCGACTTCGTCGCCGAAGCGAGCGGCGCACTGCGCGATCGCCTCGTCGCGGCGCGCGCCACCGCGCCGTCGGGAAAAGACGAATCCGAGCTGATCGTCGCCCTCGCGCCCCATGTCGAGGACTTTCTCGCGCGCCTGTTCATCATCGAGCGGGAAGCCCGCGCGCTCGCCGAGCGGCACAACGAGCTCGCCCCTTTGTATTCGGTAAAGCGCCTGTTTGTACAGCGCCGGGCGCTGCACAAGGTGAAGCCGGCCGAGCTGGAGGGATTCGATGCGGCGGCGGCCGAAGCGCGGCTCTTCGGCCGTCCCTTCACCGAGCTGGAGTTCGCGCGCCAGGTCACCGAATGGCTGCAAGACGAGGCGGCAAACGCCGGAAGACTGGAGCTCGCGGCGCGCTACGCC
>DASQYN010000492.1:0-13407 GCA_035639215.1 Burkholderiales bacterium | reverse complement strand
CGTGGCGGATCGCGCCAAGAAGGGTGAGCTCCGCGAGCCGAGCGCCGAGCTCCGGCGCGATCACGGTGACGCGCACGCCGGAGCGCAGCAGCGTCTCGACTTTCAGCGCCGCGACCGGCCCGCCGCCCGCGACGATGCCCGGCCGGCCTCGCAGGTCGAGGAAGGCGGCGAGATAGGCCCTGTCGGCTTCAGGGACTAGCGGCATGGCACAGGATCTTCCGGGCAGTCAGGAAAGGGATGTTGATCTAGGTTAAATGTTTCCGGCCGTCCTGCGGCACGCTCTCTCCATGCTTCCCGTGTTCCTGCTTCTCGCCCCGACGCTCGGCGCGGCCGCCGAGCCGCCCGCCCCGCGGCGCGCCGAGCTGGTAAGCCTGGTGCGGCAGGATTGCGGCGCCTGCCACGGCTACACGCTGAAGGGCGGGCTGGGCCCGTCGCTGCTGCCCGATGCGCTCGCCGGCAAGGACGCCGGGCAGCTCGGCTACGTGATCCTGCACGGCCGGCGCGGCACAGCGATGCCGCCGTGGGCGCGCTTCCTCAGCGAGCCGGAGGCGCTGTGGATCGCCGAGCAGCTCAAGCAGGGATTCCCCAAGTGAAGCGCCTTTTCCATCTCTCTGTTTTCTTCCTTCTCGCCGGCTGCATGACCCCACCGCCCCGCGGCACCGCCGACCTCGGCGTCGTCATCGAGCGCTCCAGCGGCCGAGTCGTGCTCGTCGAGACGACGCACCGCTCGGCGCTCGCGCAGGTGGCCGGCCTCGGCGATCTCTCGCACGCCTCGGTGGTCTTCTCCCGCGACGCGCGCTACGCCTATGTGTTCGGCCGCGACGGCGGGCTCACCAAGGTCGACCTGCTTCGCGCCCGGGTGGAGAAGCGCGTGCTGCAGTCGGGCAACGCCATCGGCGGCGCGATCTCGCAGGACGGCCGGCTCGTCGCCGTAGCGAACTACGAGCCGGGCGGCATCCGCATCTTCGACGCCGCCACGCTGGAGATGCTCTCCGAAGTGCCGGCGGGCGCGAAGGTGGTCGGCATCGCCGACGCGCCAGGCAACCGCTTCGTCTTCAGCCTGTTCGAGGCGGGAGAGATCTGGATCGCCGATGCTTCGAATCCGCGCGCGCCGCGCGTGCAGAAGCTGAAAGGCATCGGCAAGCAACCCTACGACGGCCTGGTCACGCGCGACGGGCGCTACTACCTCGCCGGCCTCTACGGCGAGGACGGGCTCGCCCTCGTCGACCTGTGGCATCCCGAGAAAGGCGCGCGGCGGATCCTCGACGGCTACGGGCGCGGCGAGGAGCCGTTGCCGGTCTACAAGATGCCCCATCTTCGCGGCTGGGCGGAGGCAGGGCGCTACCTTTTCCTGCCGGCAGTCGGCCACCACGAAGTGCTCGTCGTCGACCGCGTGACATGGCAGGAGGCGGCGCGCATCACGGTGCGCGGCCAGCCGGTCTTCGCCGTGGCGCAGCCCGGCGGCCGGCGCGTCTGGGTCACCTTCGCCATTCCCGATTACGACACCGTGCAGGTGATCGACGTCGACCGCATGCAGGTGACGAAGGAGCTGCATCCCGGCCGGGCGATCCTGCACGTGGAGTTCACGCCGCGCGGCGAGCAGGCCTGGGTCTCCTCGCGCGACGACGACGCGATCGTGGTCTACGACACGGCGAGCTTCGGCGAGCTCGCCCGGCTGCACGCGGACAAGCCGAGCGGCATCTTTCTCGCCGCGCGCGCCGGGATGACCGGGTTCTGATGCTCGACGCCGCCGATCTTGCGCTGGTGAATCCCTGGCAGCGCGGCTTTCCGCTCGAGGAGCGGCCGTTCGCGCGCATCGCCGCCGCCGCCCGCCTCACCGAAGACGAGGTGCTGGAGAAATACCGCCAGCTTGCCGCCGAGGGCGTGATCGATCGCATCGGCCCGGTATTCCGGCCCAATGCCGTCGGCGCGAGCATGCTCGCGGCGATCGCGGTGCCGCCCGAGCGGCTGCCGGAAGTCGCCGAGCGCGTCTCCCGCGAGCCAGGCGTGAACCACAACTACGAGCGCGAGCACCGCTACAACCTCTGGTTCGTCGTCACCGGCGCGACGCAAGCCGAAGTGCAGGCGAGCGTCGCGGCCATCGAGGCGGCAACCGGGCTTCGCGTGCTGCGCCTGCCGCTCCTCGAGGAGTTCCATATCGACCTCGGCTTCGACCTCGAGAGCCACGACGTGCCGCGCGAGCGGCCTTGCCGGCGGACCTTTCCCCCGGCGAGCGCCGCCGAGCAGGCGCTGGTGCGCCAGACGGTGCGCGGCCTGCCGCTCGTGCCCGCGCCCTATGCGGCGGTCGAGCGGCTGGCGAGCCTCGGCCGGGGCCAGGCGCTCGAGCTGCTGAAGAAGATGCTCGACGACGGGCGCATCCGGCGCATCGGCGCGGTGATTCGCCATCGCCGCCTCGGCTACCGGGCCAATGCCATGGTGGTGTGGGACCTCCCCGACGCGCGCGCGAGCGAGCTCGGGCGCGCGCTCGCCCGCGATCCCGCGGTGACGCTCTGCTACCGTCGTGCGCGCTCGCTTCCCGACTGGCCGTACAACCTTTACTGCATGGTGCATGGACGCGAGCGCTCGCGCGTCGTCGCAGAGATCGAGCGCCTCACGGCCGGGCACGGCCTCGGCGCTTTCCCGCGCGCGGTCCTCTTCAGCACGCGCTGCTTCAGCCAGCGCGCGGCAAGCTATGGATGACATCGACCGGCGCATCGTCAATGCGCTGCAGGGCGGTTTCCCGCTCTGCGATCGACCGTTCGCCGAAGCGGGCGACGCTCTGGGCTTAAGCGAGCACGAGCTCATTTCCCGGCTGCGGGGCCTGCTGGAGAAGAAAGTCCTGACGCGCTTCGGCCCGATGTACGACGCCGAGCGTCTCGGCGGCGCCTTCTCGCTTTGCGCGATGAGCATCCCGCCGCAGGACTTCGAGCGCGCGGCGACGCTCGTCAACGCGCATCCCGAGGTCGCGCACAACTACGAGCGCTCGCATCGCTACAACCTATGGTTCGTGCTTGCCACCGATTCGCCGGCGGCGATCCGGCGCACGATCGAGGCGATCGAGCGCGAGACTGGCTACGCGGTGATCGACCTGCCGCGCGAGGAGGAGTATTTCGTGGAGCTGCAGCTCAGCGCATGACGCCGATCGAGCGCGCCATCGTCAAGGCCACGCAGGCCGGCCTGCCGCTCGTCGAGCGGCCTTATGCGCAGGTCGCCGACTCGCTCGGCATTTCTCAGAAGGAATTACTGGGTCGCCTGGGCGAGATGCTCGACGACGGCCGCATCCGCCGCATCGGCGCCGTGCCGAACCACTATGCGCTCGGCTACACCGCGAACGGCATGTCGGTGTGGGACGTGGCCGATGCCCAGGTGCAGTCGCTCGGCCGCGAGGTCGGCGCGCTTCCTTTCGTCACCCATTGCTATCGCCGGCCGCGCCGGCCGCCCGACTGGCCCTACAACCTCTTCGCCATGGTGCACGGGCGAAGCCGCGCCGAGACCGATCGGCATGTCGCCGAGATCCGCCGGCTCCTCGGCAGCGCCTGCCGGGCGAGCGACGTGCTCTACAGCGTGCGCATCCTGAAGAAGACCGGATTGAGGCTCGCCTGACATGTTCCGCATCTCCCGCTTCATGAGCGAGATCCTGCATCCCACGCCCGTGCGCCCTCGCCGCGATGCGCCGGGGCCGGTGGTGATCTGGAACCTCATCCGCCGCTGCAACCTGACCTGCCTGCATTGCTATTCGATCTCGGCCGACATCGATTTCCCGGGCGAGCTGACGACCGCCGAAGTCTTCGGCGTCATGGACGACCTGAAGCGCTTCGGCGTGCCGGGGCTTATCCTCTCGGGCGGCGAGCCGCTCACGCGCAAGGACCTGTTCGAGATCGCCGAGCGAGCGAAGGCGATGCGCTTCTACACCGCGCTCTCCACCAACGGCACGCTCATTGACGCGCCGCTCGCGGAGCGCATCGCGCGCACCGGGTTCGACTATGTCGGCATCAGCCTGGACGGGCTGCGGGAGACCCATGACAGGTTTCGTCGCAAGCGGGGCGCATTCGAGGCCTCGTTTGCAGCTCTCAAAATGCTGCGCGACCTCGGCGTCAAGGTGGGCGTGCGCTTCACGCTGACCCAGCAGAACGCCGCCGATTTCGTCGCCCTCCTCGACCTCGTCGAGGAAGAGCGCATCCCGCGCTTCTATTTCTCGCACCTCAACTACGCCGGCCGCGGCAACGTGAACCGCAGGCACGACGCCGCCTTCCGCACCGCGCGCGAGTCGATGGATACGCTGTTCGCGCGCTGCTGGGCGCAGGCGAAGCGCGGTCTCGATCGCGACTACACCACCGGCAACAACGATGCGGACGGCGTCTACTTTCTCCACTGGGCGCGCCGCAACATCCCCGACCTCGACGAGGCGCACCTGCGCGGCAAGCTCGCCGAATGGGGCGGCAACAGCTCCGGCGTCAACGTCGCCAACATCGACAACCTCGGCAACGTGCATCCGGACACGATGTGGTGGGACTGCACGCTCGGCAACGTCAAATCCCGTCCCTTCTCCGCGATCTGGAGCGACACGCGCCATCCGGTCATGGCCGGCCTCAAGGCGCGGCCGCGCCAGGTCAAGGGCCGCTGCGGCACCTGCGCCTACTTCGACGTCTGCGGGGGCAACACGCGCGTGCGCGCCATGAAGGTAAGCGGCGATCCCTGGGCCGAAGATCCGGGCTGCTACCTCGCCGACGAGGAAATCGCGGCATGAGACGGGTTTTGATCCTCCTCGCCTGCCTCCTGCCAGGAATGGCTTTCTCGGAAAATCTCTATCAGGTGCACTGCGCTTCCTGCCACGGCGCCGATCGTCTCGGCGGCATGGGACCAGCGCTGCTGCCCGAGAACCTCGAGCGGCTGAAGAGGCCGCAGGCCGCGGCAATGATCCGCGACAGCCGGCCGAACGTGCAGATGCCGGCGTTCCGGCAGACGCTCGGCGAGGCGCAGATCGCCGAGCTGGTCGACTTCATCTATTCGCCGCCCGTGTCCGAGCCGGCGTGGGGCGCAGCGCAGATCCGTGGCTCGCGGGTCGTTTACCTGGACGCGGCGAAGCTGCCGGCGAAGCCGCAATACCCCGCCGATCCGCTCAACCTCTTCGTGGTCGTGGAAGCGGGCGACCACCACGTGACGATCCTGGACGGCGATCGGCTGGAACCGCTCGTGCGCTTCCCTTCGCGCTTCGCGCTGCACGGCGGGCCGAAATTTTCGCCCGATGGCCGCTTCGTCTATTTCGCCTCGCGCGACGGCTGGATCTCGAAGTACGACCTGTGGAACCTGAAGCTGATCGCCGAGGTGCGCGCTGGCATCAACACGCGCAACGCCGCGGTTTCGTCCGACGGAAAGTACGTCCTGGTCGCCAATTACCTGCCGCATACGCTGACGCTGCTCGATGCCGACCTCTCCCTCGTGAAGGTGTTCGAGGCAAACGATAAGGGCGGGAAATCCTCCCGCGTCTCGGCCGTTTACGACGCGCCGCCGAGGAGGAGCTTCATCGCCGCGCTGAAGGACGTTCCCGAGCTCTGGGAGATCTCCTACGATCCGAAGAGCGAGCCGATCGCGAACGGCCTGGTGCACGACTACCGGCTCAAGGAAGGCGACTTCGTGCCCGGCTTCCTCAATCCGCGCCGCACCGAGCTCGAGGGCGTGCTGGACGACTTCTTCTTCACGCCCGACTACCGCAACGTCATCGGCGCGCAGCGCGACGGCAAAACCGGGCAGGTGGTGAACCTCGACGTGCGCCGCGCGATCGCCACGCTCGAGCTCCCCGGCCTGCCGCACCTCGGCTCGGGCATCAGCTGGGAGCGCGAGGGCCGGCGCGTCATGGCGACGCCGAACCTGCGCGAGGGCGTGGTAACCGTGATCGACGTGGCCACCTGGAAGACGATCAAGCACATCCCGACGCTCGGGCCCGGCTTCTTCCTGCGCAGCCACGAGGCTTCGCGCTATGCCTGGGTCGACTCGATGATGAGCGCGAAGGGCCGCGACACGCTGGAGGTGATCGACAAGCAGACCCTCGAGGTGGCGGCGCGCCTCACTCCGGTGCCGGGCAAGACGCTCGCCCACGTCGAGTTCGACCGCTACGGCCGCTACGCGCTCGCGAGCCTCTGGGAAGACGACGGCGCGCTCATCGTCTACGACGCGCGCACCCTGAAGGAGCTGAAGCGCATTCCGATGAAGAAGCCGGTCGGCAAGTACAACGTCGCCAACAAGATCGGCGGCTCCGAGGGAACCAGCCACTGACATGCCCAAGCGCCCGCTGCAGATCAAGACCCAGGCCTTCCTCGCCAACCTGCCGATGTTCTCGGAGATGGAGGCGGCCGAGCTCGACCGCATCGCCGCGGTCACCGTGCCGCTCTACTTCGAGAAGGGCCAGACGATCGTGCAGCAGGGCGAGCCGTGCACCGGATTCCACGTCGTGGTCTATGGCCAGGTGAAGCTCGGCTTCACCTCGCCGCAGGGCGTGGAGAAGGTCGTCGAGATCGTGCGCCCGGGCCAGAGCTTCGGCGAGGCGCTGATGTTCCTCGACAAGCCCTACATCGTCTTCGCGCAGGCGCTCGCCGACACCATGCTGCTGCACGTCGCGAAGCAGGCGGTGTTCGAGGAGCTCGCGCACGATCCGCTCTTCGCGCGGCGCATGCTCTCGGGCCTTTCGCGGCGCCTGCACGGCCTGGTGCGCGACGTCGAGGCCTACACGCTGCGCTCCGGCCAGGAGCGCGTCATCGGCTACCTGCTCGGCGAGCTCGGCGAAGGCGCCGGCAGCGGCGCCGCCGAGGTGCACCTCACGCCCGGCAAGAGCGTCATCGCCTCGCGGCTCAACATGACCCCCGAGCACTTCTCGCGCATCCTGCACGAGCTCGCGGTCGACGGCCTGATCGAGGTCGACGGCCGCTCGGTGCGCATCCCCGACCTCGCGCGCCTGCGCACCGGCCGCTGAAAAAGGGGTCAGGACCCTTTTTTCGAGGCGCTGTACACCGAGCCGCCGCCTCATGCGTTCTCGGCATGAGGAGTCCATTCCGCATGCCAAGGCCCCGAAGAACCGCACCGGGCGGATACGTCTATCACGTCCTCAACCGCGCCAATGCGCGACGGAGGATCTTCGACACGCCCTGGGACTATCGCGCATTCCAAGACATCTTGGCCGAGATCGGGGAACGCATTCCCATGCGCCTCCTCGCATGGTGCGTGATGCCCAATCACTGGCATCTGGTGCTATGGCCCGCCGAGGACGGCCAACTTTCGGATTATTTGAGGCTTGTCACGCTGACGCACACCCAGCGCTGGCACGCCTTCCGCGGCAGCGCCGGAACTGGTCATTTGTATCAGGGACGCTTCAAGTCCTTCGTCGTGCAACACAACGCTCATTTCCTGAGCGTCTGCCGGTACGTCGAAGCGAACGCGCTGCGCGCCGGCCTCGTAAAACGAGCCGAGGACTGGCGATGGTGCAGCCTCTCGCGCATTTGTCGAGGCGAGGGCGATGCTCCTCCGTGTATCGGCGCATGGCCGCTGCCGCGACCGCGCGATTGGACCGACTATGTGAATCAGCCGGTGAACTCGTCAGACCTCGACGCCTTGCGTCTTTGCGCGCAACGAGGAACACCGTGCGGCGAGAAAGGCTGGGCCGAGGACGTTGCGAGACAGCTGGGGCTGGAATCGACCTTGCGCCGCCGCGGACGCCCAGAAAAGCGCGCGACGGGAAAGGGGCTTGCGGTCGAAAAGGCTCCTGACCCCTTTTCAGGTCGCTCGCTGTTCGATTGAGCGGCCGGCGAGCCAGGCGAGTGCGGCGATGAAGGTCCAGAGCGCGGTGCGGACCGCCATCGCCGCCACGGTGCGCGGCTCGTAGGCACCGCCGCTGCCGGCATAAACGCCGAACGCAGCGAAGACTAACGCGGTCAGCACGGCGAGTCCGAGGGCGAACGCCGTGGCCCAGGGCCTAGCATTCCATAGCCCGACGCCGGCTGCGACGTAGGCGAAACCGGCGAAGAAGTTGAACCAGACGACGAACGGCACATAGTTCCCGGCGGCCTTCGCGCCGCTACCGAAGAGCACGTTGCCGCCGGCGAAAACCGTCACCGCGCCGAAGACGACCGCGACTACCGCGGCGACGCGCACGGCCGCTCTCATAGCCCTTTCCATCCCGGGTGGTCGAAGAACCGGCCGTAGGCATCGAGGGCCCTGACGACGCGCACGGCCCCTGCACGCGGTGCCACGCCAGGTTCCCCGCCCTGCATCGCCTCCGCGCCGGCGAGGATTTCCGCGATCACCTTGTGCAGCTCGGCATCGGCCTTCGGCTCGAGCTTGCAGTTCGCCACCACGTACGCAACTTCCGCGTTCAACTTGGTGGCGAGCGCTTTGTACTGGGCATCGCTCGCCTTGTTCGCATGGATGGCTTTGAGGTCCGCGGCGAGCGCTGCGCGCATGTTCGTCATGCCCTGGCGCAGCGCCTCGTCGGTCGGCCATTTTCGGCCATGGTCCAGCTCTAGCTGGGCGTCGCCGCCCCCGGCGTGCTCGTGGCTGGGTTCGGCGGCAAGAACGGGCAGCGCCAACGCGACGTAAAGCGCGGCAGCCCAGACAACGCAATGGCGTTTCATTTCCAGTCTTCTTTACCGGATCCTATGCCCGATTGGAGTCGGCGCGCGAGCGGGCGTTTCCGGAAGCTGCAAAAAGCTTGATCTGTGCTAAGAAAAGGGTCCTGACCCCTTTTCGCTAGTCGCTGTCGATCGCCCAGAGCTCGTGCGCGTCGAGCATCAGGCGGTAGCGCGCTTCGGCGGCGTCGAGCGAGGCGAGCGTGGCAGCGAGCCTCGCCTCCACGGCGATGCGGCGGGCGGCGATCACGTCGGCGAGGCTGACCTCGCCGAGCGCATAGGCGCGCTCGGTGAGCTCGGCGTTGCGCTGCAACCCGGCGGCGGCGCTTTCCGCGCGCCGCGCCGCCTCGTAGGAGCGGCTCGCGATCGTGTACAGGGCGCCGGTCTGCGCTTCGAGCCGCCTGAGGACGACCGCCTCGCGCTGCGTGGCGGCGCGGCTTTCGGCGCCCGCACCCTGTGCGTTCGCGGCGCGCGCCTCGCCCGGCAGCGGCATGGCGAACGAGAGGCCGAAGGTCTTCTCCGCGCCGTCGCGCTCGGAGCTCAGGCGCGCGCCGAGCGCGGGGTCGGGAAGCCGGTTGGCGTCGGCGCGCGCCGCCACGATCTGCAGACGCTTCGCCTCCGCGCGCGCCACGGCAAGCTCGTGATTGTGCTCGACGACCCGGTCGCGCCAGCTCTGCGCATCGCCTGCGAGGGGCGTCAACGCGACTACGGGCGGCGAATCGGGCACCGGGATGCCGGGGAAGCTCGTGGTCAGCTGGACCGCCGCGGCGCCCGCCCTCGCCTGGGCGAGCATCGCCTGGGAGCTTGCCTGCTCGAACGCCGAGTCGGCGAGGATGCGCTCCTGGCGCGGCGCGTCGCCGCGGCGCACGCGCCGGTCGACGACGTCGAGCTGCTGCTGGAGAAGGTCGGCCTGCGCCTGCCAGTCGCGGCCCTGCGCCGCGGCGCGCAGCCACTCGAACCAGGCGCGCAGGAGCTCGCGCGAGGCTTCATGGATAGCGTCGCCCACCGCGAGCTTCGCGCGCACGACGCCCTGCCGACCGAGCTCGGCATCGAGCTGCGCCTTGCGGCCGCTGCGAAACGGCCGCTCTACATCGAGCGCGTATTCGGGAAGGTTCCTGTCGAGCGCCTCCTCCCGCCGGCGATCGGCGGAAAGCCGCAGGTTCAGCTCGTACGTCCCCGCCTCCAGCGCCCTCGCCGCCGCCTGGCGCTCCTCGACGCCGGCGCGCGCCGCGAGCACCGCCGGGCTGCTCTCGACGGCCGAGCGCACGGCGTCCTCGCGCGGCAGCTCGTCATTGGCAGCCAGTGCCGCGTGCAGCGGTACGAGCGTGAGCCAGAAAAGGGTCCTGACCCCTTTCTTCATGCGAGGCGCCCCGACTCGGCGAGCTCGACCATCCAGTACGCCACTTCCGGGCTCGCTACCGCTTCGCGCAGCTCGGCGAGCAGCGCATGCACCTCGGCGCGCACGACGATCATCTGCACGATAAGCCGCGGCGTGCGGCCTCGGACGAGCTCCGCGCTTCCGGAAAGCGGCATCGCCTGTCCGTGGCCGTCAGCGCGGAAGCAGACGAAGCGCGAGCTCCATTGCGGATGCTGGAGGAGCGCCTCGATCACCTCTTCTTCGAGGCTCGGCGGCAGGACGAGCGTCAGCAGGCAGCGCGTCTGGTCGTTCATGGCGGCGCCCCGAGGGAAGGTCGCGGCTCGACGCCGAAGCGCCGGTAGAGGAGTGGCAGCAGAACCAGCGTGAGCAGCGTCGCGCTCACGAGCCCGCCGATCACCACGATGGCGAGCGGCCGCTGGATCTCGGAGCCCGGCCCGCTCGCCGCGACGAGCGGAACCAGGCCGAAAGCGGCGATGCTCGCCGTCATCAGCACCGGACGCAGCCGCCGCTTCGCGCCTTCGGTCACGACCTCGTCGATCGGCAGGCCGCGGTCGTGCAGCTGGTTGAAGTAGCTCACCATCACCACCCCGTTCAGCACGGCGACGCCGATGAGCGCGATGAAGCCGACCGATGCCGGCACCGAGAGGTACTGCCCGGTCACGAGCAGCGCGAGCACCCCGCCGATCAGCGAGAAGGGCACGTTGGCGAAGACGAGGATCGCCTGGCGGAGCGAGCGGAACGTCGCGAAGAGGAGCAGGAAGATGAGCGCCAGCGCCACCGGCACGACGATGCCGAGGCGTGCCGCGGCACGCTGCTGGTTCTCGAATTGCCCGCCCCACACGGCGTGGTACCCGGCGGGAAGCGGCGCCGCGCTCGCCACCGCCGCCTTCGCCTCGTCGACGAAGCCGACGAGATCCCGGTCGCGCACGTTCGCCTGCACCACCACCATGCGCGCCGCGTTCTCGTGGTCGATTTTCACTGGTCCCTCGACGCGCTCGATGCGCGCCACCTCGGCGAGCGGCACGCCCTGCCCGCCCGCGTCCGAAGGAAGCGACAGCGTCACGCCGCGCAGCACGGACGCCGCGTCGCGCACCCGCTCCTCGCCGCGCAGCAGCAGCGCCGTGCGGCGCCCCGGCTCGAGGACCGTGCCCACCACCTGCCCCTCGACATGCGAGCGCAGCGCGTCTTCGACGTCGTCGACCGAAAGCCCGAGCCGGCCGGCCGCCAGCCGGTCGACGGCCACCGAGAGGTACTGTACGCCTTCGTTCTTGACGGTAAAGACGTCTTCCGCGCCGCGCAGCGGCTTCAGGGTGTCGACATACTTCTTCGCCGCCGCATTGAGGGTGCGCAGGTCGGGGCCGAAGATCTTGATCGCGACGTCGCCGCGCACGCCGACCAGCATCTCGGCGACACGCATCTCGATCGGCTGCGTGAAGCTGTAGGCGACGCCCGGAAAGCGCGAGAGCACCGCGCGCAGCTCGTCCATCAGCCAGTTCTTGTCCTGGCGGCGCCATTCGCCCTTCGGCTTGAGCACGAGGAAGGTGTCGCTCTGGTTGAGCCCCATCGGATCGAGGCCGAGCTCATCGGAGCCCATGCGGGCGACGATGCGCGTCACCTCGGGCACCGACCGGAGGATGGCGCGCTGCAGCGCAAGATCGGTGTCCGCGCTGACGTCCAGGCTGATCGAAGGCAGCTTCTCCAGGCCGATGATGAGATCGCCCTCGTCGAGCGTCGGCATGAACGTCTTGCCGATCATGAAGTAGGCGCCGAGCGCCACGGCGAGCGCGGCGAGCGCGCCGGCCACGACGATGCGCGCGTGCGCGAGGGACCAGCGCAGCACCGGGACATAAGCACGGATCGCCTGCCGCACCAGCCAGGGCTCGCCGTGGCCGCCTTCCTTGAGCAGGAAGGAAGCGAGCACCGGCACCACGGTCAGGGAAAGCACGAGCGCCGCGGAGAGCGCGAAGACGATCGCCAGCGCCACCGGGATGAACATCTTGCCTTCCAGGCCCTGCAGCGTGAGCAGCGGCAGGAAGACGATGACGATGATCGCCACGCCGGAAGTGACGGGCAGCGTCACCTCGCGCACCGCGCGGTAGATGACGTGCAGCTTCGGCAGCCCGCGGCTCGCCTCGCGCTCGAGATGCGTGACGACGTTCTCGACCACCACGACCCCGGCGTCGACCAGCATGCCGATGGCGATCGCCAGGCCGCCCAGGCTCATCAGGTTCGCCGACATGTCGAACTGGCGCATCAGGATGAAGGTCGCGAGCGCCGCCAGCGGCAGCATCAGCGCCACGGCCAGCGCGGCACGGAGGTCGCCCAGGAAGAGCACGAGCAGCACGAGGACGAGCACGGTCGCCTCGCCGAGCGCCCGCGTCACGGTCCCGACCGCGCGCGAGACGAGGCTGCCGCGATCGTAGAAGACGCTCGTCGTCACGCCTTCGGGAAGCCTGAGCGAAGCGAGCCGCGCCTTCACTCCGTCCACCACTTGCCTCGCGTTCGCGCCGCGCAGGCCGAGGACCAGTCCTTCGACCGCTTCCGCGCGCCCGTCCTGGGTCACTGCGCCGTAGCGGGTGAGGCTGCCGATGCGCACCGCGGCGAGGTCACCCACGCGGACCGGCTTGCCCTGGCGAGAGGTGACGACGATGGCGCGAAGGTCGTCGAGCGTGCGCACCGCGCCTTCGGCGCGCACCACCAGGGTTTCCTCGCCGTCGCGCACACGCCCGGCGCCGTCGTTGCGGTTGTTCGCCTGCAGGGCATCGGCGAGCTCCGCCATGGTGACGCCGCGCGCGGCGAGGGCGGCATGGTCGGGGACAACCTCGAAGGCGCGCACCCGGCCGCCGAGCACGTTGACGTCGGCGACTCCGGGAAGGGTGCGCAGCGCCGGTCGGATCGTCCAGTCGAGAAGCGTGCGCTTGTCGTCGAGCGAAAGGTGCTTGGCTTCCACCGTGAACATGAACATCTCGCCCAGCGGCGTGGTGATCGGCGCCAACCCCCCCGTCACGCCGCGCGGCAGATCGCGCGCCACGTTGCTGAGGCGCTCGGCGACCTGCTGGCGCGCCCAATAGATATCGGTGCCGTCCTCGAAGTCGAGCGTGACGTCGGCAATCGCGTACTTGGACACGGAGCGCACGATCTTCTTGTACGGAATGCCGAGCAGCTCGAGCTCGATCGGCGTGGTGATGCGCGCCTCGACCTCCTCGGGCGTCATGCCGGGCGCCTTCATGATCACCTTCACCTGCGTGGACGAGACGTCCGGATAGGCATCGATCGGCAAGCCGCGGAAAGCGAGCACGCCGCCGCCGACGAGGGCGACGGTGGCGACGAGGACGAGCATGCGCTGCGTCAGCGCGAACTCGACGAGGCGCGCGAGCACTATTCGACGCCTATCCCGGCGAGCGCCGCCTTGAG
>DASQYN010000491.1:0-4244 GCA_035639215.1 Burkholderiales bacterium | reverse complement strand
GGCCCGTTCCAGCCTCGGCGCGAGGCCACGCGCCTGGGAGAGCCAGGCGTCGAGGCCCTCGCCATAGACCTCGACCACGTGCGGCTCGATGTGCGCAGCGATCAGCTCGCGCGGCGATCCCTCGGCGATGATCCGGCCGCGATCCATGATCGCGAGGCGGTGGCAGAGGCGCTCGGCTTCCTCCATGAAATGCGTGGTCAGGACGAGCGTCCTGCCTTCCTGGGTGAGCCGGCGCAAGCGCTCCCAGATCAGGTGGCGCGCCTGCGGATCGAGGCCGGTCGTCGGCTCGTCCATGAAGACGAGCTGCGGCTCGTTGACGAGCGCCCGCGCGAGCGTCAGCCGGCGCTTCATGCCGCCCGAGAGGGCGTCGATGCGCGCCTCGGCGCGGCCGGCGAGCCCGGCGAACTCGAGCAGTCCCGGCAGGCGCGCGGCTATGGTGCCCGGCGCCAGGCCGAAGTAGCGGCCGTACACCACGAGGTTCTCGCCGACGGTGAAGTCCGGGTCCAGGTTGTCGAACTGGGGCACGACGCCGACGCCCCGGCGCGCCTGCCGCGCACGCGCCGGCACCGGCTCGCCGAGCAACTCGATCTCGCCGGCATCGGCGTGCGTGAGGCCCAGGCAGAGCCGCAACGTGGTGGTCTTGCCGGCACCGTTCGGCCCGAGCAGGCCGAAGCATTCGCCCGGCTTCACCTCGAGCGCTACGCCGTTCACGACCTCCAGCTCCCCATAGCGCTTGCGTACGCCGCGCGCGACGAGGACGCTCATCGGCAGTACTGCATCACGATGTCGCGCAGGAGGTTCAGCTTGCGATGGAAGAAGTGCTCGGCGCCCGGGACCACGAGGACCGGCAGCTCCTGCGGCCGCGCCCAGTCGAGCACCGCGGCGAGCGGCACCGTCTCGTCGAGCTCGCCGTGGATCACGAGCGTGCCGCGCGGCGCTGCCGGAAGCTGGAACCGCGTCACCGCGACGCCCACCACGACGAGCTTCTCGGGCTTCAGCCGCTCAGCGAGCTGCACCTGCAGTCCCGCGCCGAAGGAGAACCCGGCGAGCGCGAGGCGCCTGGGCTTGAGAAAGGCGACGATCGCCGCCAGGTCTTCCAGCTCGCCGCGCCCTTCGTCGTGCACGCCTTCGGTCTCGCCGACGCCGCGGAAGTTCGGCCGCCACGACTCGTAGCCGAGCTCGACGAAGGCGCGGGCGAGTGTCTGCACCACCTTGTTGTCCAGGCTGCCGCCGAAGAGCGGATGCGGATGCGCGACGAGCGCAACGCCGAGCGGCGTGCCCGCCGGGCCATCGACCGCGCACTCGATCCTGCCTGCCGGACCGGCGACGAACTCGCGACGGGTGCTCGCGCGCATCGCTACATCCGCAGGCGCTCGACGATCCGTCCCTTTTGCAGATGCTGCTCGATGATCTCGTCGATGTCGTCGCGATCCACGTAGGTGTACCAGACGGCTTCGGGATAGACGACGATGCAGGGCCCTTCCTCGCACCGGTCGAGGCAGCCCGCCTGGTTGACGCGCACCTTGCCCGCCCCGGCGAGGCCGAGCGCCTTGACGCGCTGCTTGGCGTAGTCGCGCAGCTCCGAGGCGCCCTTGTCGTTGCAGCAGACGCGGCCGCCGTCGCGCTGATTGCAGCAGAAGAACACGTGTCGCTCGTAGTAGGACATGCCGGATTCTAGCCTGCGCTGTCGCGGCGATTCGCTGCGAGAGCGATCAGGTAGCCGAGCGCGGCGAACGCCCAGAGAGAGCTCACCACGCGCGTCAGGCCGTTGAAGTTGAGGAAGTGGCCCTGCTGCCAGAGCTTGAGCGACGCGGCGAGATAGGGATTGGGCGGTGCGAGGTTGACGAGCACGGTCGCCGCCATCAGCAGCACGGCCGCCAGCGCGAGGCGCGCCAGCCTCGGCAGCGCCATGGCGGCGATCGCCACGATCAGACCGGCGAGAAGCCCGTGCTGGGCACCCGGCGTGAGCCAGTCGAAGACGTCGTGCGCGCGCAGGACGATGGCGAAGGCAGCCACTTTCACGCCGAGCGCCACCGCGACGAGCACGAGAAACAGGCTGCGCAGCCGCTCGCCCGGGCGCACCAGGGCCGAGAGCAGCATGCCCACGGTCACGAGATTCGCCGCCGCGGTGAGCGCCTCGATGGCGACGAAGAACTGCGGCGGGCGCGCGCGCCCCTGGCCGGCGGCGAGCAGATCGCGCAGATCGCCGGCGGCAAAGAGCAGCGTCGCGGGATTGAGCTGGGTGAAGAGCCAGAGCGCGATCAGCACGAGACCGACGTCGGTGACGGCCCCCGGCGCGAACATGGCGCGCAGCCGCCGCAGCGGATGGCTCGCGCGCAGGCGCGGCAGCGAAGCGGCGGCCGCCAGGGCGCCGGCAACGACGCCCGACACGTTGGCGACGACGTCGAGGCTGGCGGCGACGCGCGTCGGCAGATAGCTCTGCGCCGCTTCGAGCACCAGCGAGAGCAGGGCGCCGCTGAGGATGACGAGCGCGAACCCGCCGCGATGCGCGAGGCGCGGATGCAGCGCCGCGACGCCGAGAAAGCCGTACGGCAGGTAGCCGAGCACGTTGACCGCGAGGTCGAAGCCGCTGACGAAGGCGGGCGGCGTGGCGAGATAGTCGAAGGGCGAGAGGCCGTGCTCGCGCCAGCCGGCGAACGGATAGAGCGAGGCGTAGGCGACGAGCAGGACATACACCGGGAAAAGGATGCGCGGCAGCGCGGCCGAGCGGCCGCGCACCGCGGCCTCAGCGGTGGCCGCCGTGCGGATGGCCATGCGGCACCGGCCGCTCGCGCGGCAGCCAGGCGCCGGCCAGCATGCCGAAGACCGAGAACCCGAGGCCGACGAGCGGCGGCGGCACGGTGGCGTCCGGACCGACCCAGGCGGCAATGAGCCAGGAGACGAGGCCGAACACCGACGAGAGGATGGCGCCGGTGTTGTTCGCGCGTTTCCAGTAGATGCCGGCGGCGAGCGGCACCACCGCCGCGACCAGCGTCACGGTGTACGCGTTCTGCACCATGTCGTACATCGTCTGCTTCGAGTTGAGGGCGAAGAGCAGCGCCGCGAGCGTGAAGGTCACCAGCATGACGCGCAGCGTCAGCAGGAACTGCCGCTCGCTCATGCGCGGCGAGAGCGGCTTGACGATGTTCTCGGTGCACAGCGAGGTGGGCGCGATGATGGCGCCGCTCGCGGTCGAGAGGATCGCCGAGAGCAGCGCGCCGAAGAACAACACGCGCGCCCACATCGGCGTATGGTTGAGGACGAAGTCGGGGAGGATGCGCTGCATCTCCCGCGCGTCCTCGGCGTGCAGCAGATCGCCCAGCGACGGCTCGAGGGCAAGCGCGGCGCGCACGATGTAGATCGGCACGAAGACGAAGCAGAAATAGATCAGCGCGCCGAGCAGCGCACCGGCGATCGCGGTACGTTCGGTGCGCGCCGAGGTGACGCGCTGGAAGATGTCCTGCTGCGGGACCGAGCCGATCGCCAGCGTGAGGAACGCCGTGGCGAAGGCGAACCACTCCTTCGCCCCGCCGCTCGGCCAGAAGGCGAGCTTGCCGGCTTCGGCGGTCGCGGCGAGGATCTTCGCCGGCCCCCCCGCCATGCCGCCGACCAGGGCGGCGATCGCCAGCAGGCCGACGATGATCATGACCGACTGGAAGAGATCGGTCATCGCCACCGACCACATGCCGCCCCAGAGCGTGTAGGCGAGCACGATAGCGCCGCTGATCAGGATCCCGGTGGAGAGCGACACCGCGCCGTCGGTGAGAGTCGAGAGCACGAGACCCAGCGCGGTGAGCTGCGCCGCCGTCCAGCCGAGGTATGAGAGGGTGATGACGGTGCTCGTGCCGAGCTCCATGGTCCGGCCGTAGCGCTTGCGATAGAAGTCGCCGATCGTGAGCAGGTCCATGCGATAGAAGGCGCGCGCGAAGAACAGTGCCACCACTACCAGGCACATCGAGGCGCCGAACGGATCGGCGATGATGCCGCCCAGGCCCTCCTTGGAAAACTCCGCCGAGACCGAAAGCACGCTCTCGGCGCCGAACCAGGTGGCGAACACCGTCGCCGTGGTCATGTACAGCGGCAGGCTGCGGCCGGCGAGCACGTAGTCCTTCGCGTCGTGCACGCGCCGCGCCGCCCAGAGGCCGATGCCGATGGTCACGGCGAGGTAGAGGAGCACGAATGCGATCAGCATCGCGGCCGGATCATAGCTTCAGAAGGCGAGCAGCGCGACGAGCAGCGCGGCC
>DASQYN010000490.1:0-4846 GCA_035639215.1 Burkholderiales bacterium | reverse complement strand
TGCCGCCACGAGACCAAGGTGGCGAAGCAGGCCTTCGGCAACATCTGGCTCGCCAAGTCGGGTTTCGGCGGCACCGAGTACCTGCTACCCGCGCTCGTCTCCGAGGGGACGAAGCGCGGCTTGTCCTACAACCGCATGGCTGCGCTGACCAGCCTCAACCCGGCGCGGCGCTTCGGCCTCAACTCGAAGGGCGACATCGCCGAGGGCCTCGATGCCGATCTCGCGTTGGTCGACCCGGCCGAAAGCTGGACGATCCGCGCGAAGGATTCGCCGTCGACGCAGGGCTACACGCCGTTCGAAGGCATCGAGCTATCGGCGCGCGTGAAGGCCACCTTCCTGCGCGGCGAGCTCGTTTGCGAGAACGGCACGGTCGTCGGCAAGCCGCGCGGCCGCTACCTGCACCGGCCGACCGATTGAGAGTTCCGGTCGTCGTCGTCGGCGCCGGCGCCTGCGGGCTCACCGCGGCGCTGGCCGCGAAAGACACTGGCGCGGAAGTGCTGGTTCTGGAGAGAGACGCATCGCCCTCGGGATCGACCGCGCTCTCCTCGGGATTCGTCCCGGCCGCCGGAACACGCTACCAGCGCGCCGCGGGCGTGGAAGATTCGCCCGAGCTCTTCGCCGCCGACGTGCAGCGCAAGAACCACGGTGAAGCCGACCCGCGCATCGTCGACCGCGTCTGCAGGACGATCGGCCCGACGCTCGAGTGGCTGGACGATGACCACGACGTGCGTTTCGAGCTGGTGCAGGGCTTCCTCTATCCCGGCCACAGCGCTCTGCGCATGCACTCGCTGCCGGAAAAGACCGGCGCCGCCCTGATGGCCGCCCTGCTCGCCGCCTGCCGCGAGGTCGACATTCTCACTTCGGCCCGCGTCACAGAGGTGCTGGACGAGGGGCGGCGGCTGCGCTTCGAGCGGCCCGACCATAGCGTCGAGGAGGTGCGCAGCGACAGCCTGGTCCTCGCCTGCTCCGGGTTCGGCGGCCATCGCGAGATGGTCGAGCGCTTCCTGCCGGAGATCGGCGCGGCGCTCTACTTCGGCCATGCCGGCAACCAAGGCGACGCCCTGAGATGGGGAACCGCCCTCGGCGGCTCGGTGAAGGACATGGGCGCCTACCAGGGGCACGGCTCGGTCGCTACGCCGCACGGCATCCTCATTACCTGGGCGCTGATGATGGAAGGCGGCATCCAGGTGAACAGCCGCGGCGAGCGCTTCTCGAACGAGCATCTCGGGTATTCGGAGCAGTGCCTGCCGGTGCTCGAGCAGCCCGATGGCGTAGCGTGGTGCATCTACGACGAGCGGCTGCACCGGCTCGGCATGACCTTCCCGGACTACCGGGAGGCTCAGGCGGCCGCCGCGATCCGACCGGCGCCGGATCTGCCGAACCTCGCGCGGACGCTTGCGGACGTGCAGAAGTACGTCGACGGAAAGGCGAAAGACCCCTTCGGCCGCGACTTCACCGGCAAGCCGAAGCTCGAGGCGCCCTACTACGCGGTGAAGGTGACCGGCGCGCTTTTCCATACCCAGGGCGGCCTAGTCATCGACGAGCAGGCGCGCGTCTTGCCGCTGCGACACGTATTCGCCGGCGGCGGCGCCGCCTGCGGGGTTTCCGGAGCGCACGTCTGGGGCTATCTTTCCGGCAACGGACTCCTGAGCGCCGTGGCGCTGGGCAACATCGCCGGCGCGCAGGCAGCCCGCCAGGCTGCGATCCATGCACATCGTTGACGGACTCGTCGGCGCCATCGGCCATACGCCGCTCATCCGCCTGCGCGGGCCTTCGGAGCTCACCGGCTGCGAGATCCTCGGCAAAGCCGAGTTCCTCAACCCGGGCGGCTCGGTGAAGGATCGCGCCGGCCTCTACCTCATCCTCGACGCCGAGAAGCGCGGCCTGCTCAAGCCCGGCGGCCTGATCGTCGAAGGAACGGCCGGCAACACGGGGATCGGCCTCGCGCTCGTTGGCAACGCGCGCGGCTATCGCACGCTGATCGTCATCCCGCAGACCCAGAGCCAGGAGAAGAAGGACCTGCTGCGCCTTTGCGGCGCCGAGCTGCGCGAAGTTCCCGCCGTTCCCTACAAGGACCCGAGCAACTACGTGCACGTCTCGCAGCGTCTCGCGAACGAGCTAGGCGCGTTCTGGGCGAACCAGTGGGACAACACCGCAAATGCCGACGGTCACTACCGCAGCACCGGACCCGAGATCTGGGAGCAGACCGGCGGCAAGGTCGACGGCTTCACCTGCGCGATCGGCACGGGCGGAACCCTCGCCGGCGTGAGCCGTTTTCTGAAGCAAAAAAATGGCACGGTGAGAATCGCCGTCGCCGACCCGATGGGCGCGGCGATGTACAGCTGGTTCAAGCGCGGCGAGCTGAAATCCGAAGGCTCGTCCATCACCGAGGGCATCGGCCAGGGGCGCGTGACGAAGAACGTCGCCCTGGCGCAAGTCGACGACGCCTACCAGATCCCCGACAGCGAGGCGCTGCAAGTCATCTTCGACCTGGTAAGAAAGGAAGGGCTGGTGCTCGGCGGCTCGAGCGGCATCAACGTCGCCGCCGCCATGCGCCTCGCCCGCGATCTCGGTCCCGGGCACCGCGTCGTGACCATCCTCGCCGATTCGGGAACGCGCTATCAGTCGAAGCTCTTCAACCGGCAGTTCCTTGCCGGCAAGGGACTGCCGGTGCCCGACTGGCTATAGGTCAGGCGCCCTCGACGATCACCATGTTGAAGTCCGCGGCGCCCAGCCGGTGCTTGCGCGCCTCCTGGTATTCGACCGACTGGTAGAACTTGCGCGCCGCCTCGACGTCGGGAAACTCGGTGACGACGATGCGCTGGAACGGGATGTCGCCCTCCAGGGGATGCTTCTTTCCGCCGCGCACCAGGAAGCGGCTGCCGTACTTGGCGTTGGCGGGGCCGGCGCGCTTCGCATATTCCTGGTACTTCTCCGCGTCCTTGATGTTCACCATGGCGATGATATAAGCGGGCATCCGACTTTCTCCTCTGAGGAACAAGCGATGGATCTGGGCTTGAAGGGTAAATCAGTTCTCGTCACCGGTGGGTCGAAAGGCATCGGTCTCGCCTGCGCGCAGAGCTTCGCCGCGGAAGGCTGCCGGGTGCACCTCGCAGCGCGCGACAAGGAGCGGCTGGCGAGCGCCGCGCGCAGCCTGGGCGGCGAGGCCAAGGTCCATAGCGTCGACCTGCGCGACGGCGCAGCGCTGCGCCAGCTCGCGAAGGAATGCCAAGGCGTCGACATCCTGGTCAACAACGCGGGCGACATCCCGGGCGGCACGATCGAGACCGTGGACGAGGCGAAGTGGCGCCACGCCTGGGAGCTCAAGGTGTTCGGCTTCCTCAACCTCAGCCGCGAGCTCTACCGGTCGATGAAGGCGAGAGGCAGCGGCGTCATCGTCAACGTGATCGGCATGGCGGGCGAGACGCATCCCTTCGAGTACATCTGCGGCGCGGTCGGCAATGCCGGCCTCGCCGCCTTCACCAAGGCCATGGGCAAGGGCTCGCGGGAGCACGGGGTGCGCGTCCTGGGCGTGCATCCGCCGGCCACGCGCACCGACCGCATCGTCACCCTGATGAAAGCGTCGGCGAAGGCCAAGTTCGGCGACGAGAGCCGCTATACGGAGCTGATGGGCAACGTCATCGAGCCGAGCCAGGTGGCGGACATGGTGTGCTTCCTCGCTTCCCCGAAGGCCGGGCAGCTCTCGGGGGTGGTGGTCAACCTCGGCGCCTAGAGCGGCTTCTTGAGCACGCGCGCGAGCTCGCCGACGATGCCGCGGCGGAAAGCGAGCACGCAGACGACGAAGATCACGCCCTGCACGATGGTGACCCACGCACCGAGCTGCGCGAGGTAGTTCTCCATCGAGACGATGACGAGCGCGCCCACGGCGGGGCCGAAGATGGTGCCCAGGCCGCCGAGGAGCGTCATCAGCACCACCTCGCCGGACATCGACCAGTGGGCGTCGGTGAGCGAGGCGAGCTGGAACACGATCGCCTTGGTCGCGCCGGCGAGCCCGGCGAGCGTCGCGGAGAGCACGTAAGCCTGGAGCTTGTAGCGCGTGGTGTCGTAGCCGAGCGAGATGGCGCGCGCCTCGTTCTCGCGGATCGCCTTCAGCACCTGCCCGAACGGCGAGTGGATCGAGCGGTAGACGAGGAGGAAGCCGGCGATGAAGATCACGAACACCGTGCCGTACATCGCATAGATGTCGCCGAGGTCGATGAAGCCGAACAGCGTGCCGCGCGGCACGGCCTGGATGCCGTCCTCGCCGTGCGTGAACGGCGTCTGCAGGTAGAAGAAGAAGATCATCTGCGCGAGCGCCAGCGTGATCATCGCGAAGTAGATGCCCTGGCGACGGATGGCGAGCAGCCCGGTGACGATGCCGAGCACGGCGGCGCAGAAAGTGCCGAACAGGATGGCGAACTCCGGCGGGAAGCCCCACACCTTCGCGGCGTGCGCCGAGGCATAGCCGGCGGTGCCGAGGAACATGGCGTGGCCGAACGAGAGCAGCCCGCCGTAGCCGATGAGGAGGTTGAACGCGCTCGCGAAGAGGGCGAAGCACATCACTTTCATCAGGAACACGGGGTACAAGATGGCCGGCGCAACAAGGAGCGCGAGCACCATGACGGCGAACGCCACGCGGTGTGCGTTCATCGTTCCTTGCCGAAGAGGCCGGCCGGCTTGAAGAGCAGGACGATGGCCATGATGACGAAGATGACGGTGTTCGAGGCCTCCGGGTAGAAGACCTTGGTGAGGCCCTCGACGATGCCGAGGCCGAAGCCGGTGACGATCGAGCCCATGATCGATCCCATGCCGCCGATCACGACGACCGCGAACACGACGATGATCA